>JAOASC010000016.1:0-300000 GCA_025210295.1 Flavobacteriales bacterium
AAATAGAATAGGGGAGTAACAAAAAAAGACAACCATTTCTGATTGTCTTTTCTTCTTTTTAGTAGCGGGAGCTGGACTCGAACCACGTCCGCCTCAGGCTGATAAGAGCCCGACGAGTTAGTATTCTAATATTTTAAAATTCGTTTAAGGCAAAAGATAGTTGTCTATCAAAATAGAATAGGGTAATAACAAAAAAAGACAACCATTTCTGATTGTCTTTCTGTTCTTAGTAGCGGGAGCTGGACTCGAACCAACGACCTTCGGGTTATGAGCCCGACGAGCTACCACTGCTCCATCCCGCAATATGCGTGCAAAGATAATAAACTTTATTGAAAGACCAAGATAAAACTTATAAAATATCAGCTAATTTAAAGGTTTGGTCCAATCGAACTCCCTTTTCTGTATGTTTTACCGTACAAACTTCATTAACACTGTCATGTTCTAAAAATAAATAGTATCCCTCATCAGCAGCTTTATTTAAAAACCATTCTTTTTCAGACATTGTCAACAAAGGACGAGTATCATAGCCCATAACATAAGGAAGTGGAATATGTCCTGTACTAGGTAATAAATCGGCCATAAAAACAATCGTTTTTCCTTTATATTGAATCATCGGAATAATTTGACTTTCAGTATGCCCATCTGCAAAAAAAGCATCAACATTATTAAAAATGTTGTTGGTAATAGTATTGGTACGCTTAATAAAATCTAGCTGTCCACTTTCTTTTAAAGGTTGAATATTCTCCGTTAAAAAAGAAGCTTTTTCTCTAGGATTAGGTACTGTTGCCCACTCCCAATGTTTGTCATTACTCCAATAGGTAGCATTTTTAAATACAGGAGTAGCATGGGTTCTCTCTTGGTTGGCCCACTTAACAGCTCCACCACAATGATCAAAATGTAGATGAGTTAACAGTACGTCCGTAATATCGTCAAATGAAAAACCTTTAGAGTTTAGAGATTTTTCCAGAGAATCATCCCCAGAAAGGTGGTAATGACTAAAAAACTTTTCTGATTGTTTATCTCCAATTCCAGTATCTATAAGTATGAGTTTATTCCCATCTTCAATTAAAAGACTTCGCATACTCCATGTGCATAAGTTTTTCTCATCAGCAGGGTTTGTTTTTTCCCATAGTTGTTTAGGAACAACTCCAAACATAGCTCCGCCATCTAATTTAAAGTCTCCAGTGGGTATTGTATGTAATTTCATAATTTATAATTGTAAATCTTTAAATTTCTTTAATGCTAAATTAATACCATCAAACTCAGCATAAGTATAGTGGTTTAACCAATCACCTGTGTTAACATATACACAGCCCTCAGCTATTTGATGTTGAATGGGTAAATGGCGATGTCCAAAAAGGAAGAAATCGATGTGATTATTAGCCTGTAATTTTCTTTTACAATAAGCAATCAACCATTCTTTATCTTCGCCAAGAAACACTTGAGGCTCTTTTCCTTTTCTTCTACTAGCTTTTGACCAATTATTGGCAACCATAAAGCTAAAATTAGGATGAACTCTAGCAAACAACCACTGACTAATAGGATTGGCAAAAACTTTTTTGATAATCTTATATTTTCCGTCACCAGGACCTAATCCATCTCCATGTCCCAAGAAGAAAGTTTTTGACCCAAATTTAAAAACACCTTGTTTCCGATGAATTGTTACGCCTAATTCTTTTTCCAAATAATCAAACATCCACATGTCATGGTTCCCGATAAAGAAATGAACAGGGATACCGCTGTCTACGATATTTGCAATAGTACCTAAAAAACGGGTAAAGCCTTTAGGAACTGTATATTTATATTCAAACCAAAAATCAAAAATATCCCCCATTAGGTAGATGGCACTAGCATCTTTTTTGACCGTATTTAACCACAAAACTATTTTACGTTCTCTTTCTAAACTTTCTTTAAAATTAGGCGTGCCTAAATGAAAGTCTGAAGCAAAATATATTTTTGTAGGCTTCTGTTCCATAAATTAATAGATAGATGGATTATAGTTTTTAGGAAACTTGGCAGTGTAATTTAAGTAGTAGTCCTGAATTTTCTGCATATCGTTTTCAAAAGAATCTGTTAATTCTATCACCTTATTGATTCCAGATGTTTTCGTTTTATAATCTAAAAAACCGAGAAGAACTGGAACTTTAGCTTTTTTAGCAATATGATAAAAACCAGTCTTCCATTTTTCAACTCTTTTTCGAGTTCCCTCAGCAGGAACAATAAAAATAATTTCTTTTTCTTGAAGGAGGTTTGTTGCATAATCGACCATGTTCTTTCCATTTTTTCGGTCAACTCCAACAGCTCCTAAAGCTTTAAAAAAGAACCCAAAGATAGATTTCGTATAACTATCCTTGATAAGAAACTTAACATCAATACCAATTTTCCAAAAAGTAGCTAATGCAAAAAGGAAATCCCAATTAGAAGTATGAGGAGCAGCAACAAGTACCCCTTTTCTAATTCTAAATTCTTTTTTATAATCTGATTTCCAACCAAACAATTTTAATACAAAACTTCCTATTGTTTTTTTCATTAAGATAGTTTATCTAAAACTGTTTTTATTCTCTTTAATGCTTCTTTGAGTTCCTCATCGCTAGCAGCATAGGAGATTCTTACACATTTAGGAGCACCAAATGCACTACCACTAACCAAAGCAACCAATGCTTCATTTAAAATATATAGAGTTAAATCGTCAGCGTCATTGATCTTATATATCCCATTTGATTTGCCAAAGAAAGAACTAATATCAGGGAATAAATAAAAAGCTCCCTCAGGTACATTCGTAACGACACCATCAATAGTGTTGAGTCCTTCTAAAACTAAATCTCTTCTTCTTCTAAAAGCCTCTCGCATTTCAAAAGTAACAGATGGTTCAGCTGCTACAGCCGCTAATGCCGCTCTTTGTGAAATCCCTGAAGTTCCTGAAGTAATTTGACCTTGCATTTTTGTACAAGCATCAGCAATCCATTGTGGAGCGCCAATAAAACCTAAACGCCAGCCTGTCATCGCAAATGCTTTAGAGACACCGTTAATCGTAACCACTTGATTGTAGACTTCAGGTATTTGAGCTAAACTATAATGTTGCCCGATAAAATTAATGTGTTCGTATATTTCATCACTAATGACAATCATTTTCGGATGCTTAATAATAACATCAGAAAGTGCTCTTAATTCTTGCTCACTGTATAAAGATCCAGTAGGGTTACAAGGAGAACTATAAATCATTAAACGTGTTTTGGACGTAATGGCTTGAGACAGTTCATAAGGTGTGATTTTAAAATCATTTTCTATAGACGTTTCAATAAAAACAGGAACCCCTTCGGCTAATTTTACAATCTCTTCATAAGTCACCCAATAAGGAGCAGGAATGATGACTTCATCTCCTGGATTGATCAAACTTAATACGACATTAGCGATAGATTGTTTGGCACCAGTTGAAACAACAATTTGACTAGCTTTATAGTCTAAATTATTATCACGTTTAAACTTTTCAGAAATAGCCGCTCTCAAATCAGCATAGCCATTTACAGCCATATACTTAGTGTAATTTTGGTCGATAGCTTCTTTTGCAGCATCCTTAATAAATTCAGGAGTATCAAAATCTGGTTCACCTAAACTTAAACCGATAATATCTAATCCTTTTTCTTTTAATTCTCTGGTTTTTCTTGCCATGGCAAGCGTTGCAGATTCAGCTAATCTATTGAGTCTATTGGAAACCTCTTTCATAAAAATTTACTACGTGATATTTTAACTAATATGTTCTATCACAAATCTAATAATATTTTATAGAAATGTTGTAAGTTTATTAGATGATTAACGTCTATTTTAGTGAATTTTAAAAAGTATTACAATTATGAAAGTTTTAATTACAAATTTAGTTTTAACACTCTTATTCATATCTTGTTCACATGCCCAGACTGTAGAAGCTGATACTAATTTCATTCAAAAAACGGATAAAGAATGGAAAGCACTACTTACGCCGCAAGAATACAATATCCTCAGAGAAAAAGGGACAGAAAGACCATTTACAGGGTTATATAACAAACATTATAAAGAGGGAACGTATCATTGTAAGGCCTGTCAACATCCATTGTTTACTTCAACTACTAAATTTGATTCTGGTTCTGGATGGCCATCATATTACGATTATATAAAAGGTAATGTAGAGGAAGTACCTGATTATTCTCATGGAATGAATAGAGTAGAAGTGGTCTGTAATCAATGTAAAGGACACCTGGGGCATGTTTTTAAAGATGGTCCAAAACCTACAGGATTAAGGTATTGCATTAATTCTTTATCATTAACCTTTAAAGAAGAGTAAAGGTTTGCCAATATTATTGATGGTGATTGATTAGGTATTCAATAAATTCTTCTTGTTGATCAATAAAAACATTGTGGGAACAATTTTCGAGTATTTTTAAGTTTTCAGTACCCAAAATTTTGGAATGGCGTTTCAATTGTTTTTTAGAAAATAAACCATCTTCACTCCCATATAATCCTGTGATCATGTTCCCATTATTAATAAGCTGAGTTAATTCAGAAGAAAGGTCTAACATTGTATAGTTTTCATTTTTCCAAAAACCAACAACTGGAGGTTGCGTCATTTTCATAGCTGTAGGAAACAATATCGAATCTTGTTTAAACAGTTGATTAATAGCAACTGCTTGTTCTGTAGCTTGTGTAGGGGAATAAAAACCATTACGCATTGCAAACATAAAGCAATAGCCGCTATATTGAAGCGATGAGGGATCCATTTTCTGTAAAGCTTTTAGGTATTCAAGAGAAGAAGCATCTTTTTTCTGTTTAAATATTTTTTCTGAGGACTCGATAATTGATTGAAAAGTTTCTTGAAAAGAAATAGGAGCACCAACGAGTATTAAATGTTTAATTTTGGTAGGATACTTTAGGAGGTATTTTGTTCCCACAACCCCTCCAAAACTATGGCCAATTAATGTTACTTTTTTAAGTGAATAAGTCTCAATGATGCTGTTCAAATCCTCCACCGTTTGTTCAAATGTGAATTTCGCAGATGTATCAACGCTTCTTCCTTCACCACGACGATCGTATAGAACAACAAAGAAGCCTTTTTGAGCTAATTTCTCAGCGGTAGTACTTTCAAAATTTGCTGCATTATAACCAGGTCCTCCGTGGAGAAACAAAATAGGAGGGTTAGTTTGATTACCAAATGTCTTTATGTACATCTCTTGAGAAACAACACTAAGAGTGGTAACCAATAAAATGGTGAATAGAAAACAACGGTAGAACATGAACCTATTTTTGTTGTTGCTGTTGTAAACTTTTATTCCAAATACCGTTTAAGTAGTTGTGATAATATTTATATTCATTTTTAGCAAAAAAGATCAAGTTCCCAATTAAAGCTTCTGGTTGTTTATATCCACTTAAAATAGTTACTCTCACAAAGTTTTCATCTAAGATCACATAACTAGGATAGGACAGTTTTCCATCTAATAAAGAATGTGCAAACCAATGCGTTCTACCTCTAGCATTGGGATGTTTTTTATTGAATGTTGGATCCGAATTAACAAAGGTCATGTTATTAAAAATGATGGTATCTTTCGTTTCTGCATCAAACTTAACCGGATAATAATTGGCGTTCATATACTGTACAATTGTTGGATCTAAAAAAGTAGATTTGTCCATCTTTTTACACCAACCACACCAACCAGTATAGAGGTCTATAAATACTTTTTTCTTTATACTATCTTCGGCTCTTTGCGCGACCATTTCATCCCAAGACATCCAATTAATTGTAGCAGGTTGTGCATTGACAAGATAACCTACAGTAAATAATGTAATTGTTAATATAAACTTTTTCATTTTAATTCAATTTATAATTTTGCGTATCAATAATTTGACCAGAATTATCATATTCAACCCATTTCCCACTTTTCTCACCAGCAGTGTATTGACCTTCGATCCAAATTTTTCCATTTTTCTTGTAGCTGCTATAAGTTCCATCATATAAGCCTTTGTCACATTCATAAACTTCTTTTAGTTCACCTGTTTGGTAATAAAGTTTGTATTCATTGGTCAACGTATCATTCACAAAAAAAGCTTCTGCTTCAATAGCCCCATTAATATTGTATAAAGTTGCTTTTCCTTGCTTCCTCCCTAATTCATAGGTGGTGATTTCAGAAATTTCACCTGTCTCAAAATACATCCTTAAAATACCATCCATATAACCTTGGATGTATTCAGCTTCTGAGCGAAGTTGTCCATTCTCGTAATATAGCTGTGAAAAACCATCAACAATTCCTTTTTTCCAATGGCTATGTTCTTCAATATTTCCATTGTTAAACCACCATTTCCATTCACCTTCACGATTGTTATCTTCATAAAAACCCTGGGCTAATCGATTACCATTATTATGGAAAGAAATTGTAGGTCCATTAAGCTTATCATTGGTCCAATAACTAGAATCCTTAATTGAGCCATCTTCATACCAAGTGATCCATAATCCATCTTTTTGATTATTGTTTACAAGGAGACCTTGCTCTTTTTTTGCTCCATTATTATAATAATTAGTGGTAACATTGTCTTTACATGAGTACAAAATTACACTCGCACCTAAAAGAGAAATTAAAGCTTTCATAGTGTAAAGATATTATTTTTCTATTTAGGAAATTAATGCCCATAATTTTTTGTCATTTTTTTAGAGGGATATAGGCAACTAGCTATTATCTTTGGCGTCAATTAAAAAAGCTCAGAACGAAACCAATGCGTTATTTATTCATCCCAATATTACTCTCTTCTAGTTTTATTTCAGCTCAAATGTATGTTGGGACTGATGTCGCTGTAGCTGATGGAGGAATAATCAAAGTGCAGGGAAATTCATTGCATGTTGGAGGAAATGGATTGTTAGAAAATGCTGGTACAGTTGATGTTGCTCACAATTATATTAATAACGGAATATCGACTGGTTTTGCAACAAATACTGGAGAATATATTGTTGGAGGAAATTGGGAAAATAACAATGTTTTTACAGCAGATTTTTCATTGGTTCATCTTTACAATTCAGATAAGTTAATCACAGGGACTTCAATTACTGATTTTTACACCTTAAAACTTTCAGGCGGAAGTAAACTCATGACTATTGATGCTTCGGCTATAGTCTTAGATTTAGGAACAGATCATTTAATGACTGATGGTAATGTCATGTTGGTGAATAACCCAGATCCCACAGCTTTGATATACTCTTCTGGGTATGTTAGTAGCAGAGAAGATGGCCATTTACAACGTAAAACGAATTCAACAGCGACTTATTCTTTTCCACTGGGATCAGATTTAGGTGACTTTAGATTACGTCCAATAGATTTTATTCCCAATGATAATTTGGAAAATACATTTGGAGCGCGATTAGCAAATAATGACGCAACTATAGACGGCTATGACCTGGAAGAAAAATCAATACTTACCGGAAATTTAAATCCGTTATACTACCATCATATCTATCATAATTCGGGATCTTCAAATGTTGATGTAAGGTTTTATTATGATCCAGCTGAGGATGAAGTTACGGAGACTATAGCAAATTGGAATAATGAATGGAACATCGAAGATGGTGTCAGTAATGGCGGAGCTAATGGAGGTTATGAATCTTTATTATTAGCTAATTTTAATGATTTTAGTACCAAGCCATTTATTTTAGCCAATCAAAATGAATTGATTTATATTCCTAATGCATTTACACCTAATAGTGATGGAGCTAATGATCTTTTTACTGTTGCTTATGATGAAGAGAAACTATTAAAGTTTGCATTTTTTATTTTTGATAGATGGGGAAATCCAATCTTAGAAGAGCATCACCCTAATTTTACATGGGATGGAACATCAAAAGGACAGAAGTTACCAAGTGATGCTTATGTTTGGAAAATGGATTATCAACTAAAGGGAAGTACAGAAATAGTTGAGAAAATAGGTCATGTTTTCTTGCTTAAATAGCCAATTACACGTTTTCTTTTATATTTTTGTGTTACCAAAAGCAAAAATATGGGGTGGTTTTCCAAAAAAGAAACAAGTGCAGAAACAACTATTAATTGGAAACAATTAAATACCGAGCAACAACTCAAACAAATAATAGAAGAGTCCTATACTATTCCAGTAGCATTGTTTAAGCATAGTACACGGTGTTCTATCAGCAGTATGGCTAAGACTAGACTAGAAAGAGCTTGGGATTTAGAGCTAGATCAAATCTCGATTTACTATCTTGATCTACTTGCTTACAGAAACGTGTCTGATGCAATAGCTGCTACATTCGATGTCGCGCACCAATCTCCACAACTAATTTTAGTTAAAAATGGTAAAGTTGTTTACCATGCTTCCCATTCATCAATTGCCGTAGAAAAAATTAAAACATTACTATGAACAATAAATCATTTTTGACAACCTTTAGAATGATAGCAATATTAGAAGGTGTTTCGTATATTTTAATATTGTTAGTGGCTTATGTATTTAAAATACATGAGTGGGTTAGACCTATCGGAATGGCACATGGAGTATTATTCATTGCCTATGTTATTTTTACTTTTTTAGGAAAAATGATTGAACGCTGGTCTATAAAAGATACTGCTATTATATTTTTAGCATCTTTAATTCCATTGGGAACTTTTTACGTAGAAAAAAAATATTTGAAATAAATTAAATCATAAAATCAAAACATGTCAGACGATAAGAAAATAATATTTTCGATGGTGAATGTAAGTAAACATACACCACAAGGAAAACAGATACTAAAGGATATTTATTTATCTTTTTATTATGGTGCTAAGATTGGAATCTTGGGTCTAAATGGAGCTGGTAAATCTACTGTAATGAAAATTATTGCTGGACTTGACGAACAATATCAAGGGGAAGTTGTGTTCTCACCAGGATATTCAGTGGGATATTTACCACAGGAACCTAAACTAGACGAAAATAAAACAGTCAAAGAAATTGTTCAAGAAGGGACGCAAGAAATTGTTGATGTTCTAGCTGAATATGAGGAGATTAATAATAAGTTCATGGATGAGGAGATTATGAATGATCCTGATAAAATGAATGAGTTAATCGAACGTCAAGGTAAAGTTCAGGAGCGTATCGATCAATTAGATGCATGGGATTTAGATTCTAAATTAGAATTAGCGATGAATGCTCTAAGAACACCTGATGGAGATACGCCTATCAAGAATTTGTCTGGAGGTGAAAGAAGAAGAGTTGCTTTATGTAGATTATTATTGCAAGAACCAGATATCTTATTGTTAGATGAGCCTACCAACCACTTAGATGCAGAGTCTGTTCATTGGTTAGAACAACATTTATCTCAATATAAAGGAACAATTATCGCTGTAACACACGATAGGTATTTCTTAGATAATGTAGCAGGTTGGATTCTTGAATTAGATAGAGGAGAAGGGATTCCATATAAAGGAAATTATTCATCTTGGTTGGAGCAAAAGTCAAATCGATTAGCTAAAGAAGAAAAGCAAGAATCGAAAAGGCAAAAAGCATTAAAAAGGGAGTTAGAATGGGTGAGAAAAGGGCCAAAAGGAAGGCAAAGTAAAGGTAAAGCTCGTTTGAATAACTATGAAGCAATGATGTCTGAGGATATCAAAGAAAAAGAAGCTAAAATTGAAATTCCAATTCCGAACGGACCACGTTTAGGGAATGAAGTAATTGAAGCGATAAATGTAGCTAAAGGATATGACGATCGTTTATTGTATGAAAATCTAAACTTTAAATTACCACCAGCTGGTATAGTGGGGGTTATTGGGCCTAACGGTGCAGGTAAGACCACTTTGTTTAGAATGATTATGGGGGAAGAAACGCCTAACGAAGGAGAGTTTAAAATTGGTTCTACAGTAAAAATAGGTTACGTAGATCAAACTCATAAAGATGTTGACCCTAATAAATCAGTTTATGAAGTAATTAGTGGAGGAAACGAAATTATTGAAGTTGGTGGAAAATCAATTAATGCTAGAGCTTATGTTAGCCGATTTAATTTTAATGGTTCTGACCAACAGAAGAAAGTCGGAGTGTTATCTGGAGGTGAAAGAAACCGTTTGCACTTAGCTATGACGTTAAAGTCTGAAGCTAATGTATTACTTTTAGATGAGCCTACTAATGATATAGATGTCAATACATTAAGAGCGTTAGAAGAGGGGGTGGAAAGTTTTGCAGGATGCGCTGTAGTGATCTCTCACGATAGATGGTTTTTAGATCGTATATGTACTCATATTTTAGCCTTTGAGGGAGATTCTTCAGTTTATTTCTTTGAAGGAAGTTTCTCAGAATACGAAGAAAATAGAAAGAAAAGACTTGGTGATATCATCCCTCAAAAAGTGAAATATAAAAAGCTTGTAAGATAGGTTATAAGCCGTTAATTATGTTAAAAATAAAAGGTTGCATCTAAAAAATGCAGCCTTTTTTTTGTTAAAAAAGGTAACTTATTAACAAAAAAGTACAACAGCGATGAATAATCGTATATTTGGATAAAGGCAACGTAAAATAAAAAATCACGTCTTTTTATTGGAATTAATTTTATATATGAAAAACATTTATTGGGCTTTTCTGCTTTTAATTACCTTACTCCCTCAAATAATTTCAGCTCAACTTGTTGATTACGAGATACGTTTGGTTGAAATAATGGCTACAGCCGACAATACTGATGGACTAGGTTTAGATCAAGATCCTACATGGTATTTATGGTTTAAAGATAATGGAACAAATGGCTCTGCGATTACAGCATGGGTTCCTACAGGATGTATTCACTTGGAAGACAATACTTATGGCTCATGGTTTAATGGAACACCAAATGATGGACCTGCCTTACCTTATAGTTGGCAAGTTGTAACAGGGACCGATGCCTCTCAAATTCAAACAGAGATGGAAGGTTATGAAAAAGATTGCCCAGATAACTGTGATTACGAAGATGAATGTTACTGTATTTTTGGACTTTGTGCAGAAGATGATGACAATCATGATACGAGAGCCAATTCAGGTAACATTGATTTTCAATTAGATCCACCTTGCCAGTGGAATCAATACAGTATTTCCAATGATGATTATTATGCCAGAATTGAAATATACTGGACATTTACAGCATTAGATCCAGGAGAAATTGATGGAGAACAATATGTTTGTCTTGGAGGAGATCCAACAGAATTAGGCTCAGTTTTAGGTGGAGATGCTGCTCTATCTTCATGGGTAACTTATCAATGGCAAGAATCTGTCGGGTGTACAGGAGCTTTTGTAGATGTTTTAGGAGCGACTAATGCGACGTATGATCCGCCACTAGGAATATTACAAAATACTTGTTATAGAAGAAAAGTAGTCAGTGCCTGTGGCGAAGCAATTTCAAATGAACAAGTTGTTGGTATTGAAGTCCCATCTGTAGCTGCTACATCTGTTACAGCTGCACCAACTTTACTATGTGGACCTGGTGATGTAACACTCTCGGTTAATGGAGGATCGCTAGGGTCTAATGCCGATTGGTATTGGTACGATGATGACCCCAATTCAAATGGAAACTTATTGGGAACGGGAGATCCTTTTACCATAAATATTTCAACAACGTCAACTTTTTATGTTCGAGCTGAGGGAAATTGTTCAGTAACAAATTCAGTAAGTAAAGAAGTTGTGGTTGAATTACCTTCAAATGCGCCAACAGCATTAACACCATCCAATGCTACAATTTGTCAAGGAGAGACTGTAAATTTAAGTGCTACAGGAGGGGTTTTAGGAACCAATGCTTTGTATGCTTGGTATGATGTAGACCCATTAATAGGAAATCCATTGCCCATTCATACTAGTTCAATTCCAACATATACTGGACTTACACCAGCAACTACAACTACTTATTATGTAAGAATAGAAGGGTGTAACATAACCAATCATGCATTTACAACCGTTACAGTAAATGAACCTTCTACTGATCCAACTGGAGTGAACTCTAATAACACGACTGTTTGTCCTAATGATGTGGTAACACTTACTGTTAATGGAGGAAGTCTAGGGACAGGGGCAGATTGGTATTGGTATGAATCAGGTTGTGGAGCAGGGACTTCTATAGGTAGTGGAGCTACAATTAACGTAACGCCAACTGTTACGACCAATTATTTTGTGAGAGCTGAGGGAACTTGTGGTATGTCAAATTGTGCCAACATCACAATTGTTGTTGACGAGGAATCTACACCACCTGTTTCGATTGTGGCAACAGCTTCAACAATATGTCCAGGTGATGCAACGATATTATCCGTAGTAGGAGGAAGTTTAGGAACAGGAGCAGACTGGAACTGGTATAGTGGAGCTTGTGGTGGTTTATTAGTAGGGACAGGAACAACAATAAGTGTTAATCCAGGAGTAACGACAGATTACTTTGTAAGAGCAGAGGGAGCGTGTAATACTACTCCTTGCGTAGCAACTACAATTACCACCAAAACAAGTTCGACTGATGCAACTGGGATAACGGTTTCTGCTAATAATATTTGTTCTGGCACACCAATTACACTTGCAATAAATGGAGGAACACTAGGAACGGGAGCAACCTGGGAATGGTATACAAGTTCATGTGGAGGAATTTATTTAGGGAGTGGAAATACCATGACGGTTTCACCAACAGCAACAACAACTTATTATGTTCGAGCGGAGGGTGATTGTAATATGTCTGGATGTGTGAATACTACTGTGATTGTACAACCAAGCTCGGTTTTACCTACATCAATCACTGTGACAAATCCTACTGTATGTCCTGGAGGATCGACGGATTTAACAGTAGTAGGAGGACAATTAGTACCTGGAGATAACTGGACTTGGTATGAGGGAGGTTGTGGAGCAGGAACATCTATTGGAACAGGGAATACTATTAATGTTAGCCCAACTGGAATAACAGAGTATTATGTTAGAGGAGAAGGTACTTGTGGAGCAACCAACTGTGCAAGTGTTACGGTAAACACAAGTACAGTTTCTATAGAACCAACTTCAATTGTAGCAACGAATACAGCTTTATGTGCTGGACAATCAACAGTATTATCGGTATCGGGAGGAATGCTAGGTACCAATGCGACTTGGAATTGGTATTCAGGATCATGTGGTTTAGGACCAGTAGGAACGGGGAATTCCATTAGTGTTTCGCCTAGCGCAACAACGACTTATTTTGTTAGAGGAGAAGGAACCTGTGGGAACTCTATATGTACAGCTATTACTATTACAGTTGGAGCGGGGGTGCCTGATCCTGTGTCTGCGAACTTAACATTTGATAACCTATGTCCAGGTGAAACGACGACATTGTCTGTTACTGGGAATCCATTGCCTCCTGATTATACTTGGGTATGGTATACTGGAGCTTGTGGAGCTGTGCCGGTTGGAGTTGGGGAACAAATAGATGTAGAACCAACGTCTACAGAAACTTATTATGTTAGAGCAGTAGGAACTTGTGGAGCAACAGTTTGTGAAAGTGTAACTGTCAATGTTCAAAATGGAAGTATTCCTCCAACTGGAATAACGGTATCGAATAATGATTTTTGTGCTGGCGAACCAACAACACTAACTGTACAAGGAGGGAATTTAGTTGCTGGAGCAGATTGGGTTTGGTATGAAAACAGTTGTGGAGGTACACCTGTAGCTACAGGAAGTCCGGTTACATTATCCCCAACAAATTCTGTAACCTATTATGTTCGGTCAGAAGGTGGAGTTTGTGGAAATACGCCTTGTACAAGTGCATTTGTGAGTGTAATTGAAACAATTGTACATTGTAATCCTTTTGATACCATTTGTGGTATAGGCAATTCGTTTGCATTACAAGGAGGGGAGCCTGATGGTGGATTTTATTCTGGAAATGGTGTTGATGATGGCGTTTTTTATCCTGAACTTGCTGGAGAAGGAACACATACCATAACGTATACTTACACATCTCCACTAAACGGGTGTACACAATCAGTGGATAAAGAATTAGTGATAACACCATCCGAATTAACAGCTCGAATTAAGGTAGAAGAACTTCCTTGTTCACAAGGAGGTGTTACTTTAAGTGTTACCAGCCAAAATACGCAAGGTTTCTTAGATTATTTATGGTCAAATGGTTCTTATGAACCTGAAATTAACTTTGTAGAAGAAGGTGAATATTCTGTTGTAATAGAAGATAGTGAAGGATGTTTAGCTAAATCAGACGAAGTGGCTGTAACAAGTGAAATGGAATGTATTGAAATTCCTAATACGTTTACTCCTAATGCAGATGGTAAAAACGATACTTGGAATTTATATTTTGATGGATACGCCGAAGCTGAATTAACAGTTCTTTCTAAATGGGGAAGAGTCGTATTTACCTCCAATGAATTGGAAGTTCATTGGGATGGAAAATCTAATGGAGGAGCGGAATTGCCAGCGGGGGTATATTATTATGTTCTAAAACTGAATCGTGGGGACAAAAAACAAAATGGAGTAGTAACCTTATTAAGATAAACAGATGAGAAATTGGTTTTATACAATATTGGTTCTGGTTTTGTTGTCTAATACATTTTTTAGTCAACAGATTGTACTGAATAGTCAATACATGATTAATAGTTTAGTTTTAAATCCTGCAGCTGCTGGAACAAAGACCTATGCACCTTTAGTAATAGGAGCCAGAAGACAATGGATGGGGATTCGTGAAGCTCCTGTTTCACAACATATATCTTATCATAATTCCTTGAGTAAATATATTGGAGTAGGAGGAATCTTATTCAATGATGTGGCAGGTCCTAGTAGGAGATCAGGAGTTATGGGGATACTTTCCACTCAAGTAGAAACATCTAAATATACTCGAGTTTCTTTTGCCCTAGCTGGTTCTGTAAATCAATACATGATCAATAGAGATCAGTTAATTACTGAAGAAAGTGATGATAATACAGTGTTAAATTATACCTCTAACCGCTTAATCCCAGATTTAGGTTTTGGAATGAAGTGGTATGGAGACCGCTATCAAGTTGGTCTTTCTGGATTTAATATGATTCAAACGAATGTTGATTTAACGAATATTATCACACCAGTGACCAATAATTTAGAACGTACTTTTTATTTGAATGGAAGTTATATCATTCCTTTAGGAAAATATAGTCCTTTAGTCACGTTAGAACCTTCAGCAGTAGCTCGAGTTATGATTAATGCACCTTTTCAATTTGATGTAAACTTGAGGGCGATTTATAATAAACGCCTTTGGTTTGGAACGTCTTATCGTTTTAGAGAGTCTATAGTTGCAATGGTAGGTTTTTCTACTGCTAAACTCGGAATTAGTTATTCGTATGATTACAGTACATCTCGATTGATGGAGTTTAACTCTGGTTCCCATGAGATAATGATCACACTTAGAAGTAAGAATAAGAGAGGGAATTCAACAGCTGCTGGTAAAAAGTTTAGCTCGTATGATTGTCCAACCTTTTAAACAAAGGTAATCTGGAATAAAATTTGTAGCTTTAACATTATGAAAAAAACAATGTTCATATTGCTGTTTTCTTTGAGCTATATCTTAACGTTGGCACAAGCTGAGATTGCATTGGATAAGAAAACGTTTAAATTTCCCAAAACTAAAGAAGGTGTTGAATTAAAACATACTTATCAATTAACCAATGTTGGTGATGCACCTTTATTGCTTCAAAAATATGATGTTGCTTGCCCGTGTACTCATTTAGAGTTTCCAAAAACACCTGTTTTACCTAATCAAACGATAGAATTAGTCGTTACTTTTGATACTAAAGATAAAATTGGTTGGCAAGACAGAATAATAACTTTGTATTCTAATGCCGAAAACTCACCAACTAAGCTCCGGTTTAAGGTGATGGTTGATAACAAGAAATAAAAAGATTTATAAATGAAGATATTAATGGTTTGCTTAGGTAATATTTGTCGTTCTCCATTGGCAGAAGGTATATTACAACATAAAGCGAATGAAGCAGGATTAAAGCTAAAGGTCGATTCTGCAGGAACAATAGCCTTGCATGAAGGGGAATTACCAGATTCAAGATCAATTGCAACTGCTCATGAGCATGGTATTGATATTACCAATCAACGCTCTAGACCACTAAAGCAACAAGACTTTGATACATTTGATTTGATTTATGTAATGGATGCCTCTAACTATTCTGATGTTTTGGCTTTAGCTAAAGATGAGGAGCAAAGAACCAAAGTAAAGATGATTTTAAATGAAAGTTATCCTGGTGAGAATAGAAGAGTCCCAGATCCATATTATGGAGGTGATGAAGGGTTTGAAAACGTATATCAGTTATTGGATCAGGCTTGTTCAATAATTATAGATAACTTGAAAGAATAACTGATGAAAGGTACAGTTTACATGCTCCCTATGACATTGGGAGATTCTTCTATTGAGAGTGTAATTCCACAAGAAGTTCAAGAACGCATCAAAACGTTAAAATATTTTATTGTTGAAAACATTAAAACGACTCGCCGTTACTTGAAGAAAATTGATCAATCAATTGATATTGATGAATTGACATTTTTTGAATTGAATAAACATACTGACCACAGTGAAATTGCTGATTTTATTGTCCCAGCTTTAAATGGTAACGATATTGGGATGATCAGTGAAGCTGGTTGCCCTGGAATTGCAGATCCTGGTAGTGAAATTGCGCGTATAGCACATTTAAAAGGTATTGTTGTAAAACCATTGGTTGGACCTTCTTCTATTTTAATGGCTTTAATTTCAAGTGGAATGAATGGTCAAGAGTTTAGTTTTAATGGCTATTTACCTTTTGATAAATCTAAGCGCAGTAAAAAAATCAAAGATTTGGAACGATTGGCTCAACGTAATTTCACTCAGTTATTTATGGAAACCCCATTTCGAAATAATGCACTGTTGGAAGAGGTCTTAAAAAATTGTAATGGAGGTTTAAAATTATGTATTGCAGCCGATATCTCATTAGAAACAGAATTTATTAAAACTAAAACGATCGCTGAATGGAAGAAAAATATTCCAAATCTTAAAAAGCGACCTGTAATGTTTGTTTTAGGAAAATAAAACAATAGGGATTCTAAATGATAAAATACCTAATATTTATATTACTTTTTACTTTTTTTTATTCTTGTACTGTTAATAAGCATACAAGTAAAAGCATTTTTTTTGATGATAATTCATCTTTAGAAGAACTATTTGATGAGTTTCCTGTAGGAGCTCAAATAGCTATTGGGTATATAGAAAATGATTCAACAATTTTTAAAGGATATATTAAAAATAATAACAGAATCGATGCTGTAAACAATAAGGATGGAATATTTGAAATAGGTTCTATATCTAAAGTTTTTACTTCATTATTACTAGCTAAATCTTTAGAAAAAAATAAATTAAGTCTAAATGATAAAGTTCAAACTTTTTTTGAATTTGAATTAAATGCAGGCGATTTAGGTTTTAACCCTAACGAGATTACTTTATTACAGTTATCTAATCATACTTCAGGACTTCCTAGAGTACCTATTGATTTAGTTTTTGGAGTAGATGTTGACAGAACCAATCCTTATGCTAATTATGATTCGATTAAATTAGAAACACATCTAAAAACTAATTTTTATAGACAAAGTAAAGCTGGGAAAAAGTATGCATATTCAAACTTAGGAGCAGGACTTTTAGGTTATATTTTAGAAAAAACTTACAATAATTCATACGAGGATTTATTAAATAAGAACATTTTTAATGAATTAAAAATGAAAAATTCTTCAATTTATGTAAGAGATTCATCAATGCTAATTAAAGGGATCGATAATAATGGAACTGTAAATAATTGGGAGTTTAAGTCTTTAGTGGGAGCAGGAGGAATAAAATCTTCCGTATATGATATGTCACGCTTTATTAAAAATAATATTGAAACATCAGAGAGGGAATATGTTCTAATGAGAGAAAAAACCTTCTCAGTAAATAAAGGTATGGAAATGGGGCTAGGTTGGCATATACTTAAACGAAATGGTAAAGAATTATTATTTCATAATGGTGCAACTGGAGGGTATACTTCTTCACTAGTAATTGATATTAAAAATAAAAAAGGGATAATTATTTTATGTAATGTTTCACCTAATATTACATTAGGGAGATTAGATGAATTATCATTAAAATGGATAGATAAAAAATGACAAAAGCAGAAAAAGTACAGTATGTAATCGATGAACTGGAACGTCTATACCCAGAGGTCCCAATACCATTAGATCATACCGATGAATACACCTTATTAGTAGCAGTTTTACTTTCTGCTCAATGTACGGATGAAAGAGTGAATAAAATCACACCATTATTGTATGCTAAGGCCAACAATCCATTTGATATGGTAAAACTGGAGGTAGATGAAATTCGAGAAATTATCCGCCCTTGTGGTTTGTCTCCACGAAAATCAAAAGCCATTCATGAACTATCTCAAATTTTAATTGAAAAATATGATGGTGTTGTTCCAGATAATATGGAGTTGTTAGAAGAGTTACCTGGAGTAGGGCATAAAACAGCATCAGTAGTTATTTCTCAAGCTTTTGGAGTCCCTGCATTCCCTGTAGACACGCATATTCACCGTTTGATGTATCGTTGGAATTTAACAAATGGAAAAAATGTACAGCAGACCGAAAAAGATGCCAAACGTCTATTTCCTAAAGAAATATGGAATAAGCTACATTTACAAATCATCTTTTATGGAAGAGAATATTCTCCAGCCAGAAGTCCTAAAAAAGCAGTAGATTATATTACCATGAAAATTGGAAGAAAATCAGAGATTGATAAAATGAAGTAGGAGGTAGCCGAACTTTCATTGAGTTAAACCAAATGATAAGTATTAATATGTAATACGCTTATTTCTTAATAGGTTTGTTTAAACAAACAATTACTTAAATGAAACTATTAGAACAACTAATAATTGGTTTACTCATTTTTATCCTCAATGGCTGTTCAATTGAAAATAATGAGAGTGCAAAACAATTAATAATAGAAGATGAAGCATCTTTAAAGTATTACGAAGACCTTATAGACGAATATCAAGGTCACTTTTTAGAATATTCTTTACCTAATTCTCAAGCTAGAATTGAAGGTTTTGATTTATCAGCTCATTTAGATTCTATAAAGAATAGAATGGACACAATAGCGCAACAGTTTTATACTGTTGATAAGCTTACCTTATTAGAAAGGTATATCGACAATGATACAGATTATGTAAATATTATTGGGATGTTAGTCATTTGTCACGATTCTGAATTACCTAAAGGGCAACAAATCATACATAAATATCGAAAATGTAGTCAAATCACAAAGAAAAGATTAAGTATTGCAGATTGTGAACTCCTAGCAGATTTAGTAGAAACTTGGTTTTATTCTGAATAATACTTTTTAAAGTTTGATAAAGCTCTCTAATTGTTCAATATAATTTTGATACCCTAAATTTTGAGGAACACCATTTGTTCCATGATTAGCATTTGGGACTCTTTCAAAATGCCCATAAACACCGCTGTAATTCTGGTAAATGATTTCTCCATTTGAAATCTTTAAATAATCATCTAATTCACCATGAAATAAATAGAAAGGTTGTTGAACTTGTTTTATTTTCTCAGCATTATCGAACTCTAAAGTTGAAAAGAATTCAGCACTCACATTCATAACCGTAGCTTCTTCAGCTAGATTGGCAGCAGATGCCATTGGGGCTTCTAAAATCAACTTACTAGGTTTAAACTCTTCAAAATTAGCAGCCATTTCAGTTGCTGGAACACTCCCTAAACTAAAACCATAAAATACGACATGATTAGCAGTTACGCCTTGGGCTTTTAACCATCTTAAAACAGTTCGTGTATCTTCATATAATGTTGCTTCTGTTGATGAACCCTTTGAGAGTCCATAACCTCTATAGTCATAGGTTAATACTCCATAATTATTTTTTCCTCCAATGTTTGCCAATAATTTTGTTCTAGGCCAATAAGCATCCATGTGTTTTGACTGTCCATGGCTATATACAATGATTGTATCTGTTGCTATAGTGTTGAGATCACCAATATACAAGGCGTAAATTTCTGTAGAAGATGCTTCAGTGTCAAGTTGAGAGTTTAGTGTAAACAAATGTAAGTGGTCTTCAGGAATATTAAAACTAGATGGGATGTCATCCATATCAGATTCTCCCTCATAGTTTTCAAGTAAATAGGCTTCAATTTCTTCACCTCTAAAAACCATAGGGTCAAGTTTTGCACAAGCTCCAAAAACAGCAACTAACATCAAAAGATGGAATAAATAGTTAAGCTTAATCATAATTAGAAGAGTTTAGTTATTCCGAAATAAAGTCCCATAGCACCTTTGTTATTAGCAATACTTTGATAGGGTACAAATACATCATGACTATTCTGTCCAAGTCCTAACAATTTGTACTCAATATTGAATTGTAAGGCTTTACTTTTTAAGGTCAATCCAGCATGGGGATTAGGAAGCCATCTTTGTAGTTGCTCTAAATCATGGGCTCTTTTAGCTCTAAGTTCAAACCAATTAGAAAGCCCCAGATACCAGAAGTGATTTCTTTTTGAAAAGTTCCAATAAGCATTGAAGTCTATACTTGGCCAATACCTTGTTGTTCCTGTTCTTAAACTGGTAACAATCGTATTGTTCAAAGAACTTGATAGGGCAGGGAAGTGATCTTTTTGTTTAAATAAACGATACGTTACCCCTAAGTCGCTGTGGAAATTATTAAAAACCAAAGCAGTAGTATGCAAGCCTCCAAATGCAGTTAAATTTGAATCTATGCCATATCCATATACTACAGAAGACATTGGAGTAGGAATGACAGCTCCTCCAAAATTAATAAGTGGACCTCCAATACTGGCTCCAACTGCATGTTGCTTTTTTGCAAGAGGTTCTACAAATCGTGAACTAGAACAGGAAGCTTGAACTAGAATTATTGTTATTATAAAAAGGTAAAGAAAATGCTTCATTACGATTAAAAGTAATGAATATATATGAAAAAAGCACCTTAATATAAAATTAAGATGCTTTTTATTATTTTTTAACGAAACTACTATTTAGCTTCAGCTTTTTCCTTTTTTTCAGGTTTAGGTAAAAGAGTTTTTCTAGAAATTTTTAGTTTTCCATTTTTAGGATCTTTCCCAATCACTTTTACATCTAAAACGTCACCTGTTTTTAAGTAATCGTCAACCTTTTCAACTCTTTCCCAAGCAATTTCACTAACGTGAAGTAAGGCATCAATACCAGGTAAAATTTCAACAAATGCTCCAAAGGCAACAATGTTTTTAACTTTTCCTGAGTAAGTTTCTCCAACTTCAGCAGTAGGAGGGAAAGCAATTGCTTTTACTCTAGCCATTGCTTCATCTAAACCAGCTTTATCGTCAGAATAGATTTCAACCATTGCCATTTTATCATCATCAGGATCACCAATAGAGATCGTTGTATTGGTCTCGGCTTGGATTGCTTGAATCGTTTCTCCACCTTTTCCGATAATTCCTCCAACAACTTCATCTGGAACTAAGATTGTTTCAATTCTTGGAACATGTGGTTTATAATCAACTCTTGGCTCAGCAATTGTCTCTTTAATTTTGTTTAAGATATGTAATCTACCATCTCTAGCTTGATCCAATGCTTCTTCAAGCATTTTATAGTCAAGTCCTTCGATTTTGATATCCATTTGACAAGCTGTAATACCATCTTCAGTTCCTGTGACTTTAAAGTCCATATCTCCTAAGTGATCTTCATCTCCTAGAATATCTGATAAGACAACATAATCTTTGTTATCAGTAATTAATCCCATTGCAATTCCAGATACAGGCTTTTTCATTTTAACACCACCATCTAATAGTGCAATTGTACCAGCACAAACAGTAGCCATAGAAGAAGAACCATTTGATTCTAAAATTTCAGAAACTAAACGAATTGTATATGGATTATCTTTTTTCTCAGGTAACATTGGTTTTAATGCTCTTAACGCTAAGTTACCATGTCCAACCTCTCTACGGCTTACCCCTCTAATAGGTCTAGCTTCACCAGTTGAGAAAGGAGGGAAGTTGTAATGTAAAATAAAGTCTTCTTCAGTTTGAATAATTGGAGAATCTTTTCTTTGAACATCTAATTTACTTCCAAGAGTAAGTGTCATTAAAGCTTGTGTTTCTCCTCTTTGGAATAATGCAGAACCATGTGGGCTAGGCAAGTACCCTGCTTCAGACCAGATATGTCTAATCTCATTCATATCACGTCCATCTAAACGAATTTTTTCGTCTAACATGCAACGACGTACTGCTTCTTTTTGAGCTTTTTTGAAATATTGATTCACTAAGAATTTATTCTCACTGTAAAACTCTTCAGTAACAGTTGCTAAATAATCTTCTTTTACAGCTCCAAATAATTCTCCTCTTTTCTTTTTATCGTTTAACCCTTGTTTAGCGATATCATAACATCTTTGGAAAGAAAAATCAAAGATAGTTTTCTTTAATTCTTCATCACTTTTCTCATGTGAGTAAGCTCTTTTTTCTTGAGCTTTTTCAACAGCTTGAGTTAATTCATTTAATGCTTCACATTGTGTGATGATGGCTTTATGAGCGACTTTAATTGCTTCTAACATTTCTGCTTCAGAAACTTCTAACATTTCACCTTCAACCATTACAATGCTGTCTAAGCTTCCTGCTACCATTAAGTCGATGTCAGCACCTTTTAATTCTTCAAAAGTAGGGTTAATTAAGAACTCACCATCTTTTCTAGCAACTCTTACTTCTGAAACTGGTCCGTTAAATGGAATGTCAGAAACAGCTAATGCAGCAGCAGCAGCGAAACAAGCATATTGATCAGGCATGTTTTCTTTGTCAGAAGACATTAACTGAATCATGATTTGAGTATCAGCGTGATAATCGTCTGGGAACAATGGTCTTAAAGCTCTATCGACTAGACGCATTGTTAATATTTCTTCATCTGTAGGGCGTGCCTCTCTTTTTAAGAATCCTCCTGGAAATCTTCCTGTAGAAGCAAATTTTTCTCTATAATCTACCGTCAATGGTAAAAAATCTAAATCTTCTTGTGCGTCTTTGTTAGAAACAACTGTTGCTAAAAGCATCGTGTCTCCAACTCTTACAACTACTGAACCATCAGCTTGTTTAGCTAATTTTCCAGATTCAATGGTAATCTCCTTTCCGTTACCTAAATTAATTGTTTTGTTGATAATATTCATCTTTTGTTTTGTTTATAAAATGCCGTATTGCACTTTATTTGCTTATTTTTCGTAAATATAAAAAAAAGGACTGATGTATAGTGTACAAAAGTCCTTTTTTAAGTTGATTAGTCCATAGATATTATCTACGTAATCCTAATTCTTTAACAATCGCTCTATAACGATTGATGTCTTTCTTTTTTAAGTAATCTAAGTGATTTCTTCTTTTACCTACTAAAGCAATTAGTGCTCTTTGCGTAGCGAAATCCTTTCTATTCTTTTTTAAGTGCTCTGTTAAGTGAGCAATTCTGAATGTGAACATAGCGATTTGAGCTTCTGAGCTTCCTGTGTTGTTTTCGCTACCTCCAAATTTTTTGAAGAATTCAATCTTCTTTTCTGCTGTTAAATACATCTTGCAATACTTTTTTAGTGATTGTTATGCTAAAGTCACTTTGACTTTTCGGACGGCAAAGATATAAAGAATATCTGAATTGCCTAATTTTTAAACATTTTTATTACTAAAGATAATTTTTCTTTTAATTCTCTTCTGTCAATAATGAAGTCTAAGAAGCCGTGTTCCAATAGAAACTCTGCTCTTTGGAAGCCTTCTGGTAAATCTTTTCCAATAGTTTCTTTGACAACTCTTGGTCCAGCAAAAGCAATTAATGCTCCAGGTTCTCCAATATTGATATCTCCTAACATCGCAAACGAGGCAGTAATTCCACCAGTAGTCGGGTCAGTGAGATAAGAAATATATGGTAATTTAGCTTCTGACAACTTGGTTAATTTAGCAGAAGTTTTAGCCATTTGCATTAAAGAAAAACCTGCTTCCATCATTCTTGCACCTCCAGATTTTGAAATCATCATAAAAGGGCATTTCTTTTCAATAGCCTTATCGATAGCTCTTGCAATTTTTTCTCCAACTACCGATCCCATAGATCCACCAATAAAAGCAAAGTCCATTGCTGCTACTACTAATGGTTCTCCGTTTATTTTTCCAAATCCTGTAGATACGGCATCTTTTAAACTCGATTTCTTTTGAGCACTTGCAATTCGATCAGTATATTTTTTAGTGTCCTCAAAAGATAGTGGATCTCCAGATTCTAAATCTGTGTCTAACTCTTGATATTTATTGTCATCAAAAATAATCTCGAAATAATCTGCTGAACCAATTCTAGTGTGAAACCCCTCATTTGGAGTTACATAAGCGTTTTCTTTTAAAGCTTTTGTTTCAATTATTTCACCTCCTGGAGTTTTATACCAATACCCATCAGGAGCTTCCTTTTTCTCTGTAGTAGGAGTAACTACTCCTTTATCTTTTCTTTTAAACCAAGCCATTCTTTTCTAATTCAATTAATAATTCGAATCAATTAATTTTTCTTATGCAATAGAAATACTTTCGTCTAAATATACATCTTGAATTGCATTCAATAAGGCTACCCCTTCATTCATTGGTTTCTGGAAAGCTTTTCTTCCTGAAATCAACCCTTGTCCACCAGCTCTTTTGTTGATAACAGCTGTAGCAACTGCTTGTTCTAAATCAGACTGTCCATCTCCTGTAGATGCTCCACCAGAGTTGATTAATCCTTGACGTCCCATGTAACAGTTTGCAACTTGATATCTACACAAATCAATTGGATGGTCAGTAGTTAGTTCAGTATAAACCTTAGGGTGTGTTTTTCCGAAGTTAACAGCATTCCAACCGCCATTGTTTTCAGGTAATTTCTGCTTGATAATATCTGCTTGAATCGTTACCCCTAAGTGGTTAGCTTGTGCAGTAATATCAGTAGCTACATGATAATCTGTTCCATCTTTTTTGAAATCAGAATTTCTTAGGTAACACCATAAAATGGTTGCCATTCCCAACTCATGTGCTCTTTCAAAAGCTTGAGCAACTTCAATGATTTGACGATTACTATCTTCAGAACCAAAATAAATAGTAGCTCCAACTGCTGCAGCTCCTAAGTTCCAAGCTTCATCTACACTTCCATACATAATTTGCTGGAAAGTATTTGGGTAAGTTAGTAGTTCGTTGTGGTTTAACTTTACAATAAAAGGAATTTTATGTGCATACGTTCTGCTTACAGATGCCAATACACCAAAAGTTGATGCTACAGCATTACAACCTCCTTCAATCGCTAACTTAACAATGTTTTCAGAGTCAAAATAAATAGGATTAGGTGCGAATGATGCTCCAGCTGAATGCTCAATCCCTTGATCAACTGGTAAAATAGATACATACCCCGTATTAGCTAATCTCCCGTGACTGTAGATCGCTTCTAGATTTCTTAATACCTGAGGGTTTCTATTTGATTGACTAAAAACTCTATTTACAAAATCTCCTCCTGGTAAATGTAAAAGGTCTTTACTAATTGTTGTACATTCGTGATTAAGCAAGTTATCTGCATTTGCTCCTAAAATCTCTACTGTTTTAGACATAGTATTTTTCAAATTATTTGATTTCGAACTACAAATCTAAAAAAAAACAAGTGCTTCTACTATTTTTTAAACTTTTTCTCTTTTCTTTTTGTAAACATTTCTACTTTGAAAATTGAGATGACTCAGTATAAAATAAAAAAGCGATTATCATTTAATAATCGCTTTGAAGTAGTTCTTTATGCCTAGAGTACCAAATTCTTATCTTTATTGTAAGTGATACTATAAACGTATTTAATCTTTTTTGTTTCTCTTGGATTTATCGTTGTATTCCATGTTAAAAATCCTTTATGTTGATTATAGTTTGCTTTTCCTTTATTAATCAAATTGACTTTGATCTCTTCAACATTGGTTAATGGAATTTGATCCATTATTGTTAATTTAACATGTGAGCTTTTCATACTCTTTACCGTAATTTGATAGGTTAATGTTGATTCTTTTTCGTTTGACAATTTCTTAATTTTTTCTTCATTGGAAATTTTCTTTTGTTCAACAATAATTCTTCGATCTCTTCCTAATGCCAACTCTAAGGTATCTGTCATCGTTGAAGGAGAAATTCTTGTTTGACCAACATAAGTTCCATCATAATAGATGTTTGCTACTGCTGGTAATAGGTTGAGATCTTCCCACCCTGTTAATTTTGCCATTAAAAATGCTTCTCTTTCTTTTTTGGGAACTGCAAAATATTCAAACTCAGCATCTATTTCATCCGAATTAACAGCCATTAAATGTTCTTTTCCATCTGAGGGAATAGAATAGGGGAGTTTTAACTCAAACTCTACCATAGCCATATTGTTACTCATTTGTGTAAAGTTTGAGATATGTTTTGCTTCTACTTCATCTGAAAGCTCGTCTACATTCGCAATTGATGGCATAGCCGCAGTTTCCTTGTTGACCGAAACGTCATCTAATGAATAATTAAACGCTCCTCTTTGAATTGGTCTATAATAGCTAATATACCAAGGGGCTAACACTGGTTTATTGTTATTCCTGTTTGGATTAATAGTAGACAATGTTACATTAACGTTGTCCCAGTTAATCCCTGTATTTTGATAAACTTTCGCCTTGTAAGTTAATTTCACAGGAGCATTAACTTGATCTGCTCTTAAATCATAAGATGGAGACCACCCTGCATTGGAAGTATTATAACTTATTTCGAGAGATCCTGAAGTAGCTACATCACAAGAAACAGTTACAATAATTTGATAGATTGGTGACAACGATTCTTGTTGTTGTGGCTTTAAGTGATTTTTCCAATTATTTAATGTGTTTAACCTGTTCGTTAATTGAGTACGAATAGCCGTTTCTTTTTCTATGCTTTTTTCAGTTTGCAAAATCAGCTGATTGATCTCAATTAATTTTTCGCGTAAATAAACTAAGGCATCTTTTAAAAGAGGAATTGAATCATTTTGATTTTGTCCTTTTATAACTCCACTAGATAATAAAATGTTTTTTTCACTATTGTACACCTCTAATGAAGCTCGATACTGTTTTAACTTCCAATTTGATCGACTTAATGAATCGTTAACCTGTTTAATTTCTCGTTGAGTTTTAGCAGGAATAGTGGAGGGCACTTCTATTTTTTTAGGAACTGGATAAAACACATTATGACTAACATCAAGAATCACAAAGTTTCCTCTCCCTTTAGCCTGAATACTGTTGGTGTTAAAGTTTTTTGTAATCCCCTCAAATACTAATTTTGTAATTCCTTTTTCTAAACTAAACCGTCCTTTTCTTTTTATCTGTGCTCCTTGTAAGAATACTGTTACTTCTTTAACTTTTGAACGAACTTTTTTTTCTGTCTCAGCCCCAAAAACAATCGTTGAGACTAAAATAGTAATCGCTAAAATCAAACTCTTATTTATCATCTTGTATGTGGTTTTTTAATTATTTGATAGCTAATACAAGTGAATAAAAAGAAGGTTCAAAAAAAAGCGGTAGAAATTAAATCTCTACCGCTTTTCAAATTACTTTTACTATTTATTATTATTGCTTGATCACTTTAAATGTCGTTTTTTCATCTGTATCGCCAATGATCCTAACATAATAGATCCCATTGGCATATAGCGATAAATCAATTGGGTTATTGTTAACAAATTTCATAGCTTCTAATTTTACACCAGCAACATTATAGATTTCAATTTCTTTGATGTTTATTTCTGATGAATTGATAGTTACCATTCCTTCTGTAGGGTTAGGATATAACGTGATATGATTTTGTAAATCCTTTTCATTGATTGAAACAAACTCTCCATCAACAACAAGCATTACACATTCAATATTATTGTTTTCATTGGATTCATTAATGGCATTATTGTCATCTGCAACAAATAAAATATAATAAGTCCCTGATTCCGTATTGATAGGAATAACTAAACTTTCTGTTTCATTACTTGAATTAAGATCACTCCCAATATTAGAGACATCATCTCCTAATAAAACATCATCTGGACTTAAATTACAATCCGTTGATAAGTAATAATTTAATTCTGACGATGGTAAATTATTAGCAGTTTGGTTACCACTATAGTTTTGATTAGAAGAAACATCAACTGCTTCACCTGCAACGATACTATCTGTATTGGTTGTTACATTACTTAAACTAATGTCATTAGTCCCCGTTGCTCCACTTACTGTAATTTGAACGCACGAGACATTATTCGTCTCGTCACTTTCAGTGATATCCTGACCATTATCACCAGCAAATAAAATAAAGTAAGTTCCAGGTGCAGTAGTAACAGGTATTGATAGGTTGATCATTTCATTACTCGATGGATTATCGACTCCTAAATCTGATACACTTCCTCCAAGATACATATCGTCATTACTTAAAGTACAATCAGTTGATAAATAATAATCCATATCAACGCTATTTAGATCAGTGGTATACAAGCTCCCTGTATAAGTATGCTGTGCAATAGCAGTTAAAATATCTCCTGCGTTAACATTGATTGGTGTAACCGAAGGATTATTGACCACAACATCTTCATTATTACCAGTTTGAGCTTGACAATTAACGACTAAATCATAGCTACTACCGCTTCCATCATCAGAGTCTACGACAATATAGTAAGTTTGTCCTGCAACGACATTGGTTAATGTTGCTGAATCTTGAAATACAACTCCAGAACAATCTGAAGCATCACAACTTTCTAATATAAATACATCTAAGTCGCCTGTGAAGTTGCTTACTACAGCTGTGATAGAACCATTACTTAATGGAGTAATGGTATGCACTCTCTCTGGACCAGTTTGATTAGAATTATTACATCCATAAGTTGAAACGTTTGAAGTCGCTGTAGAACTTGTCCCGTTATAAGTCACACCACAAGTTAATGCTATAGCATTGTTACAATCTAAGATACTTGGTGCCGGAGGACAATTGACAACCAGGTCGTAGGCACTTCCACTTCCGTCATCAGCATCTACAACAATGTAATAGGTTTGTCCAGCTATGGCATTGGTGACTACAGCAGAATCACTATATACAGTACCTAAACAATCATTAGGATCACAACTTCCCAAAATATATACATCTAAATCGCCTGTATAACTACTTAAATGAGCAGTTAGTTTCCCACTATGAGCTGGGGTAATGGTATGTACTCTTTCTGGACCAGTTTCTGTCCAAGAGTTACACCCATAAGTTGTAATTGCATTGGGAGCGTTTGAAGAAGAACCAGAATAGGTTACTCCGCAAGTTAGAGGAGTGGCATTATTACAATCTAACACAGGAGGAACAGTTGTCATTCCAGTATAATACTGTGGGTTATAACCACTACTAATTAATGAAGAGACATTATATGTCCATGCAAAAACCTTCCAAAATCCAGAGCTTCCTCCTTGGCCAGTACCCGAACCTGATTCGATTGTAGAATAAGAGCCATTATTATTAATTGCAACAACAAGTCTTACATGAGATCCTGGTTTATTTACAAAATCACCAGGAACAATATCATTATAACTGTTATGATGACCAAACAAAGCATTGGTATTTAACATTGTCGTAGAGTAATGCGTATTTAAGTTATAACATCTAGAGGTAAAACCTGAACAATCAACTCCAACAGAACAATTTGGTTCAGCACCATAACCATAACTTGTTTTACTGTCTCCAGCAGATTTACCATTACTAATACCTAAATCAAATCCTGCTAAAGTACTGTTACCTCCCCAACAATAGGGTAGAGCAGTATGATTTCCTGCTGTATACCAGTTTACTGCACTAACGACTTTATTTCCACATGATACACTGTTCCAATCATTAGCTGATGTCCCTGTCCAATTGTGATTAAGGTAACTGTTCGCATTGGCAATGACTTGACCTGAAGTTTGAGAAAAAGAATAGAATGAAACAAGGGATAGTAAATAGGTGGCAAACAGTTTATTCATAGTGCATAGTTTTAATTGTCAATCCTTTATCATTAATAACAAGATAAGCTATTAAGTCATCATGTATTTTTAAGTCATTTTTCACGTAGGTGTAGGTATTATTAGGGAGTTCAATTATTTTAGAGGTAAATTGATTTTTACTTGACATTAACTGCCTTGTAGCAGTGATTGATGGGGAATAAGTAATAACATCAACAATACAAAAATAGTCTTGAGAATTTTCGCCAAATAACATAATAGAGCCAATCTCATGATTATACTTAGCCTGAACATTTATACTATCGTTTTGAGGTTGTGTTCTAATTTCAAAAGAATATGCAGATGTTTTTTGTACCCACAATTCTTCATTATCCATGGTCAGTAACGATTTTGAATGTTGAAATCCTTTTTTATCCTTGGTTAACTGATAACTTGAACCATCTGCCATTAACACGTTGATAGAATTATCAAAATTAATGAGTTTATCATATAAAGTAACATTAGCAATATTATGATTAAACTCGTTAACTATTCTTTTATCTTTAATGACATAAAATTTACTCAAACATAAAACATATAAATAGTCTCTATCTACAATGATATCAAGAGGTGTATCATGGATTTCAAGACTTATAATTGTGTCTTCAGTGATATATTTTACTAAGTTTTTGTCATAGCTTCCAGCTAAAATCAATTCATCATGAAAAGGATCAACTTCAAAAGCTGTAAAGACATAATAACCTCCCTCTAGAATTTTAAGAGGTTCTATTTTAAGGTCGTCCCAACTGTAAGCAATAGAAGAGGGGAATGGTCGACTTTCAGCTTTATGAACAACCGCTTTCTCAAGGGAGACTTGTTCCTCATTTTTTTGTTTTTTAATAGCTACAGGAGCTGCTTTTTCTGAAGTTGAAATTTTATCTGACGAGGATAACAAGTTCGTTGAAAAAACGCCTAACGTAATTAACAATAGAACAACGATGCTTATTACTAATCGTTTTTTCATTGTTTTATAACTTTAAATGTTGTTTTCTCATTCTCAGACCCTACAATTCTCACATAATAAATCCCATTGGCATATGGTGATAAATCAATTTTTTCATTATTGACCAACTCAACATCTTTTAATTTAAGTCCATTGCTATTATAAATTTCAATTTCTTGAATATTTACTTCTGAAGAGTTAATGGTAATCACACCTTCAGTAGGGTTAGGATATAACGTGATATGATTTTGTAAATCCTTTTCATTGATTGAAACAAATTCTCCATCAACAACAAGCATTACACATTCAATATTGTTGTTTTCATTGGATTCATTAATGGCATTGTTGTCATCTGCAACAAATAAAATATAATAAGTCCCTGATTCCGTATTGATAGGAATGACTAAACTTTCTGTTTCATTACTAGAGGTATTGTCACTTCCAATGTTAGACACATCATCTCCTAATAAAACATCATCTGGACTTAAATTACAATCCGTTGATAAGTAATAATTTAATTCTGACGATGGTAAATTATTAGAAGTTTGATTTCCATTATAGTTCTGATCAGAAGAAACATCAATAGCTTCACCTGCAACAATACTGTCTGTATTGGTTGTTACATTACTTAAACTAACATCATTATTTCCTGCTGCACCATTTACGGTTACCTGAACACAAGAGACATTATTCGTCTCATCATTTTCAGTGACATGCTGTCCGTTATCACCAGCAAATAAAACAAAATAAGTTCCAGGGGCAGTATTAACAGGGATAGAAAGGTTGACTATTTCATTACTCGATGGATTGTCTACCCCTAAATTGGAAATACTTCCTCCAAGGTAAACATCATCATTACTTAAATTACAATCTGTTGATAAGTAGTAATCCATATTCACTTGATTAAGGTCAGTAGTATATAAATCGCCACTATATGTATGGTCTGAATTGGCGGTAACTACACCTCCAGCATTAACTGTTTGAGGAGTTACAGTTGCGTTAAACACAACAACATCTTCATTATTTCCACTTTGTCCTTGGCAATTCACGACTAAATCATAACTACTACCGCTTCCGTTATCAGAATCTACCACAATATAGTAAGTCTGTCCTGCAACTACATTTGCTAAGATTGCTGAATCTTGGAATACAATTCCAGAGCAATCAGAAGCATCGCAACTCTCTAATATAAATACATCCAAGTCTCCAGTAAAATTACTAACTACAGCACTAATAGATCCATTACTTAATGGGGTAATCGTATGTACTCTTTCTGGTCCGGTTTGGTTGGAGTTATTACATCCATAAGTAGATATATTTGAAGGTGCTGTAGAGGCTGGTCCAGAATAAGTAACACCACATGTAAGAGGAACAGCATTTGAACAATTTAAAGTATTTGGACAATCGACAGTTAATTCATAAGAGCTCCCACTACCATCTGCTGCATCAACAACTACATAATAGGTTTGACCAGCGACAGCATTAGTATATGTTGCTGTATTAAATGTAATAGAACCTAAACAATCACTTGGATCACAACTACCTAGTATATAAACATCTAAATTACCTGTATAGTTCTCTACAATAGCAGAAATAGTACCATTCATTGACGGTGTAATTGTATGTACTCTTTCAGGGCCTGTAGAATTAATTGTAGGGGCACAACCGTAGGTAGAAGCATTAGAAGTAGCTGTAGAGGCTGCTCCAAAATAAGTAACACCACATGTAAGAGGAATAGCATTTGAACAATCCAAGTTATTAACAGCAGGAGGGCAATTTACAACTAAATCATAAGAACTACCACTTCCATCATCTGCATCAACTACAATATAATAGGTTTGACCAGCGACAGCATTTGCGTATGTCGCTGCTGCTCCTGTTACAGTTCCTAAACAATCACTTGGATCACAGCTACCTAAAATATAAACATCTAAATCTCCTGTGAAATTTGAAATTGAAGCTGTTAACGTTCCACTTGTAGTTGGAGTAATCGTATGTACTCTTTCTGGTCCTGTTTCTGTCCATGAATTACAACCGTATGTATATATATTTGACACAGCATTTGAACTAGAGCCACTATAAGTTACACCACATGTTAAAGGAACAGCATTGCTACAGTCTAGAGTAGGAGGGGTAGACCCAGTACAACTTATTCCTAGTTCATTAACAAAAACATCCACATAAGCTTGAGCAAACGCATCTCTATAGGTATTATCTTGAAGTTTAGCTGCATCAGCACTATTAGACCCAAAACCTATTTCACTTAAACAATTAACAGCATTTACATTATTTAGCACTCCTAAATGAAAGTTAAGATAAGAATCGTCTTCAACTGATCTTCTGTTGGTAAAACTTCCTGCTCCAACTATTGCTGCTTGAACTCTATCAGAAAATGTTTGACAAGCCGAATTAGAAGATGGCCCTTGGTTACACCAAAATGTTTCTGTACCATTTGCTGAAGCAGGTCCACCATTTGTGTGTAAACTGATAAAGCGATCTGCCCCCCAATTGTTCGACATAATTTCTCTTTGACTTAAACTAGGAAAGTCCCCAGGAGCACTTGATGTTCTTGTTAGATGAGAAGTGACACCTGAACAGTTGTTATCTAAAAGAGTTTTTAGCTTACTACCTACAGACATTGCTGTTTCTATTTCTAAAGGAAGCCTTTGATTAGAAGTACAGTTTTGAGTTCCGTCTGCACAATATCCATGTCCAGGATCAATTACAATTGTTTGACCTTGAATAAAAATGGGTAGAATTATCAATAAAGTATAAATTAATTTCATTTTCGTTCTTTATTTAATTATTTATTTAAATACATTGAGAATAAACCTCTATTTATATCGTCAGTGTATAGAATCTCATTATTACTTTTGAATACAGGCCACATTTCAAAAGCATTTTCAGTAGCAGTAATTTGACGAGTAATTCCTTTATTTATATCAAACATTAATAATTCTGATCCAGTAATTGTGTGACCATCAGATGATTCGTCCATAAAGCCAATTAAATAGTTAGAATCAGGACTCCAACTTGTTGCAATACCTCTACCGAAATTTCGAATAAACTGACCATCAGTCGAAAACAATAGTACATCAGCACTCCTATGAACTGCTATATACTTGTTGTTAGGAGAAATTAAAATTTTATAGTAATTCCCTTTTTCAGTGGTGATAGGCCATGTTTTATCTTTCCACTTAGCTTCAACAGCAAGTGTATATTCATTTAAATAATAAATGGTATCAGAGATACTTAAACTTCTTAATTCAATGTGTCTAGGATAATTCTGATATTCTTTTATCTCTTTTGTATTTACATTCATACTTTTTACAATAATCCTGTAATCTTTCGTTTTTTCTTTGTAATAAATTAAATCCCCATCTTTTGACCAACCAATATTGTTTCCTACTCCAGATTTCTCTAATAGTATTGCAGGAGTATGATTTATTGTCTTTTGGTAATATAAAGCATCTCCTTTGGCATTGGTATAGATCACCCCTTCTCCTTGAGGATTAAAAAGAGGTTGAGTGAATTCCCCTTGAATGATCTTTTTAACATTATCTGGTACAATAGGCTTTACAGGCGATGCATGAATACACGACTTATGATCTTTTTTTACCAATTCGCTGGCAAATTGTTCTTTGGAAGATTTATCGTTAAGTCTTGATGTAGCAACATCTGTTTGACTTTTTATGAGGGCTGGGAGTAAAATCAATGAAAGATGGGTGAATATTCTTTTCATATTATTTTATTTTGGTTATTTAATTTCAAGTGAAAATAAGCCTTTGTTTAATTTATCAGCATAAACAATGATGTTTTTAGTTTTAAATGTTGGCCACATTTCCAATGCGTTAGTTGTTGATGTTATTGGTTCTGGGGTTGCTTTGGTAAGGTCAAATTTTATTATTTCAGAATTATTGATGGAATGACCATCAGTTGAATGATCTAAAAAACCTATTAGATAGTCAGAATCAGGACTCCAATCGGTAGCTATTCCTGTCCCTAAATTACTAATAAACTCACCATTCGTAGAGAATAATAAAACATCAGTATTAAAGTGAATAGCTAAATATTTATTATTTGGAGAGGTTAATATATTATAATAATTTCCGCTTTTATTTTTATCAGAAATATTCCATTCTTTATTGTCGTATTTGGCTTTAACTGCTAAAGTTTTACTGTCTATATAATATATCGTGTCAGATATCGTTAAACTTTCTAAATCTGTTAGAGGCGGGTAACCCTCTATTGTTTTTATTTCTTTAGTATTAATATTAATGCTTTTTATGGCTATTTTATAATCTGGAGTCTTTTCCTTGAAGTACACTAAATTTCCATCTCTTGACCAAGCTATATTGTTTCCTACAGATCTTTTTTCTAATAGAACTTCAGCTGCTGTATTTTTATCTTTTTGATAATAAAGTTTTCCTTTATCATCTGTATACAGAACAGCTTGACCTTTACAAAGTATAGGTGCTGTACATAAGCCTTCTACAATTTGAGTCCTTTTTTCTAAAACCTTTTTTGATTCTAATAAACGATTATCCTGTTCAAGGGAAGCTACCGTTTTTTCGGTTTCAATAGGTGTTTTTTCTATTTGCGGTTCGTCAGTATGTGAATCTGAAGCACATGATCCAGTAATTATTGTTAATAATGCAAGAGGTATTATTATTCTTTTGTTTTTCATTATTTACTTCAATACTTTAATAGCAACTCGCTAATTAATAGAATGTTGTAAATATACAAAAGTTTTCAAATTAACCTAATACCTATAAATAAGTAGGCATTATTGTTGAAAATAGCTATAGATATAGGGGATATAAATAAAACAAGCAATACTGATAGCTGTGAAAAAAGCACAAAAAACTGCACCTGCTGCTAGGTCTTTGATCCAGCCAATTTTGGTATGGTACTCAGGATGAATAAAATCTGCTATTCTTTCAATTGCTGTATTTAAAGCTTCTGCGGTAAATATCAAGCCAAATACTAAGAATTGAAACATCCATTCATATTTGTTAATACCAACCCAAAAACCTATTCCTAAGAAAATAATAAAAAAAGCAAATTGAACCATTACACTATGTTCTGATTTAAAAAATGCAACAGCACCTTTAAATGCAGTAACACCGCCTTTTAATCGACCTTTAAAAAATCCCCCATCATTATTCATAACATCTTTTTTCAAATCTTTTACAAAGTTATGCAATCACTTGCTGTATTTAGGGGATATTGAATAAGCTTCTTTACATAACATTGTTAAAAAAACTATTTAGATAAAGCTATTTTAACTTTTCTTTTCTTAATTTTCTCTTTCGTTACGCGTTTTAAAACTTGCTGAACTTTATTGGCTTTTATCGCTGCATAAGAAAATTGATCAAACACTTCTATTTTTCCTAATTCATCTTTTTTAAGCATTCCTTTTTTCATAAAAAAGCCTACTAAATCAATTTTGTTGATTTTATCTTTTTTACCACCTCCAACATAAATAGTCTTCCATTCTGTTGCTGGAGGGATAATGATTTCTTCTTCTAATTTTTTGAACGCTACTTCGGTGTTGATGTATTCTGGAATATTTTCCAATTCAGAAAGCACAAGAAATGCAGCTCCTTTCTCATGCATTCTCGCAGTTCGACCATTTCTATGGATATAAGCATCTTCCTTTGGAGGAAGTTGATAATGAACGACATTTTGTATCTCTGGAATATCAAGTCCTCTAGCTGCTAAATCTGTAGTGATTAATAGAGTAGAAGTACCATTTCTAAATTTCACTAATGCTCTTTCTCTTTCATTTTGATTCAAGCCTCCATGAAATACACTATTTTCTATTTCGTTTTTAGAAAGCAATTTTGAAATTCGATCTACAGCCTCTCGATGGTTACAGAACACTAGCGTTAAATCATTTTGAAAAGTACAAACTAATTCAAATAATACTTGAAGTTTATCGTTTTCTTCAGCTCTTACTTCAAATAGCGACAACCCTTTTACCTTTTGTTGAGCTGAAAAATCTACGATTTGACATTCTTTAGCTCCGACAAAATGAGGGACACTTCCTATTGCTGTAGCAGAAGTTAAATAACGTTGTTTAATATTTACTAGTCGTTTAATGATGGCTTTCATTTCTTCTTGAAAACCAAATTCTAAGGCTTTATCAAACTCGTCTAAAATCAAAGTTTGAATTGTTTTAGGATCAAAGTTTTTTCGATTTAAATGGTCGTCAATTCTACCAGGAGTCCCTACTAAAACAGCTGGTGGTTCTGAAAAATTATTCCGCTCAGTTTTAATCGCATGCCCTCCATAAACAGCATTTACCTTAAAACCTGTTTTCATTGATTTAAACACTTGCTCAATTTGTAAGGCTAACTCCCTTGAAGGAACAATAATTAGTGCTTGAACACCTTCCAATTTGGGGTTTAAACGTTCTAATAAAGGAAATAAGAAAGCAAAAGTTTTACCACTTCCAGTAGGAGATAAGAGCATTAAGTTTTGATGTGATCTTGCATTGGTAATAAAAGCTTCCTGCATTTTATTCAATTGATCAAAAGGAAGTTGGTTAAGTGTTTTCTTTTGGAATGTTGTTAACTTCATTTGCTATTAATTATCGTTACCTATAAATATACAAAAAACGGTAACCTATATGATTACCGTTTTTATAAAATTATTTAGATTCAAAATTATTTGAATTTTCTCATTCTTAAACTTTCTGGAGTTACTTCTAACAATTCGTCTTCTTTAATATACTCCATTGCTTCTTCTAAAGAAAAATCTACTTTTGGAGCAATTTTTACACCATCATCACTTCCTGATTTACGCATGTTTGTTAATTGCTTACCTTTTATTAGGTTGATCTCTAAATCGTTATCTCTAGAGTTTTCTCCAATAACTTGTCCTTTGTAAATCGTTTCACCTGGATCTACAAAGAAACGCCCTCTGTCTTGTAAACGGTCAATAGCAAAAGCAGTAGTTTTACCTTGTTCCATTGAAATAAGAGAACCTTTTAAACGCGACGGGATACCATCTTTATAAACATCAAATTTATTAAAACGGTGCGTCATAATTGCCGTACCAGCAGTAGCAGTTAAGATGTTATTTCTTAAACCAATAATTCCTCGAGAAGGAATGTAAAACTCTAAATGTTGTAAATCACCTTTAGGTTCCATGACCAACATGTCGCCTTTTTTCATGGTAACGAGCTCAATTGCTTTTCCAGAATACTCTTCAGGAACATCAATCACTAAAGTTTCGTATGGTTCCATTTTTACACCATCTATCTCTTTGGTGATTACTTGTGGTTGTCCAACTTGCAACTCATAACCTTCACGGCGCATAGTTTCAATTAGTACTGATAAGTGAAGAATTCCACGACCATAAACACTAAAACGATCTTCTGAGTCTCCATCAACAATTCTTAAAGCTAAGTTTTTCTCTAACTCTGCATATAAACGGTCTCTTAAATGACGAGAAGTAACAAATTTTCCTTCTTTACCAAAGAAAGGGGAGTTGTTAATCATAAATAACATACTCATTGTTGGTTCATCAACAGAAATACGTGGTAAAGCTTCTGGGTTTTCTAAATCTGCAATCGTATCTCCAATTTCAAAACCTTCAATTCCTACTATAGCACAGATTTCACCAGCTCTAACTGTTTTAACTTGAGCTTTTCCTAATCCCTCAAAAACGTGTAATTCTTTAATTCTAACTTTTTTAGTAGTCCCGTCTGCTTTACATAAAGCGTAATCTTTTCCTACTTCTAAATCTCCTCTAAAAATTCTTCCAATAGCGATTCTCCCTGTAAATGCAGAATAATCTAATGAAGTTACTTGCATTTGTGGTGTACCTTCATTGTAAGGAGCTTCTGGAACTTTGTCTAATACAACATCTAAAAGTGGTGTTATATTGTCTGTTGGCTTCTGCCAATCTGTACTCATCCAACCTTGTTTAGAAGAACCGTATAACGTTTCAAACTCTAATTGTTTATCATTCGCTTCTAAGTTGAACATTAAATCAAAAACCTCTTCATGTACTTCATCAGGACGACAGTTTTCTTTATCCACCTTATTGACAACTAAAATAGGCATTAACCCTAATTCTAATGCTTTACCCAAAACAAATCGAGTTTGAGGCATTGCACCTTCAAAAGCATCTACCAATAAGATAACACCATCGGCCATTTTTAATACACGTTCAACCTCACCTCCAAAGTCAGCGTGGCCAGGAGTATCGATGATATTAATTTTAGTTCCTTTATAAGTAACAGAAACATTTTTAGAAAGAATCGTAATTCCTCTTTCTCTCTCTAAATCATTGTTATCTAAGATTAAGTCTTTTTGTTCTTTTCTTTGATCTAAGATTTGAGCCTCATGTATAATTTTATCTACCAATGTAGTTTTTCCATGATCGACATGGGCAATAATCGCAATGTTTCTAATAGATTCCATCTGTGTTTTTGATTTTAAAGCGGCAAAGGTATTATTTTGATTGGGATAATTGACTAAATTTTAAGTTTTATTATCTTTAAGAAAAAATTAAGCTTTAAATGATGTAACGCTTATTATGAAGATCATACTCATTTTTATTGTTGGTTTAATAGGGACAATTTATTTTTACAATAAGGTTAGTGACCAAAAGAAGACGAATGACTGGTTCATTGTTGAAGCCCAAATTCTTGAAATAGAAACCGCTGAATCTACAGGAATTACTCATGATGTAAGAGTGGAATACACCCATTATAATATTTTATATGAATATACCTTTAATGCTGTTCGCTATCAAAGCTATCAAATTTCTTTAGATGGGATGGGGAGGCAGCGAACAAGTGAGGTCAATAGTTTGTTTAAAGAAAAGAACTGGAAAGAAGGCAATAAGACTTTTGCTTTTATTAATCCCATGGATTTTACTGATTCAGTACTATTGCAAAGTTCTACAGGGGTAAGTAAGGATAACTGGATAGGGTTGGTGCTGTTTGGTGTATTTATGGTACTAGGCGGAATTAATATTTTATTGATGGCTTTTTAAACTTGGTATTATGTTGAAGTCTTTGAAATATTTCGTCATTTTTTTTCTCGCTACTGCTTTCTTTTATTATAGATGGGGAGTAGAAACACAATTAGTAGACTGGAAAGAAACACCAGCGAGTATACTAGCTGTTTCTCCAGTGCAACAAAAAATAGATTATATCTATTATGTGGATGGAGTAGTACTCAGAAACAATGTACTATCTATTGATGATTCAGATGTAGAAACATTTGTTGATCGTTGTATAAAACATTCTTTAATAAAAGGGAATAAAGTCATTTGCTATTACAACCCAAAGCAAATAAAGGAAGCCGTAATAGTCAATGAAAGTAAAGCAATTACAGCTTGGACTTGGATTGGTTTAGTTGTTTTTATAGTTTTGTCCCTCATTCAGGTCTATTATATTATTGATAAAGCATTAGACCTTTCCAAAAAGAATAAAAAATAAAAATATGGCAAGTTTAGATATAGTAAGTAAAATTGATACTCAAACTTTAGATAATGCAATTAACTCAGCAAAACGAGAATTACAGAATCGTTATGACTTTAAAGGTTCTAACGCAAGTATAGAATTGGATAAAAAAACATTTGTCTTGCATTTACATGCTGAAACAGATATGAAAATGGATCAATTAGAAACGATGGTCATTAATGCATTAGTTAAAAATAAAATTGATCCTACTTCAATGGATTTTGGAAAAGAGAAGTATGCTGCGGGAAAAACATTAAAAAAAGATATCCTCGTAAAACAGGGGATAGATAGAGAAACTGCTAAAAAAATTGTTAAAAGTATAAAAGGAACAAAGTTAAAGGTTCAGCCCTCTGTAATGGACGAGCAGGTTCGTGTTACTGGTAAGAAAATTGATGATTTACAAGCAGTAATTGCGCATTGTAGAAAAGAATCGTTTGGAGTTCCACTTCAGTTTGTGAACTTTAAGTAAAGGAGTGCTATTGCTATAAAAACTAAAAAGGCTGATTGAAATCACAATCAGCCTTTTTAGTTTTAGTTTAGAAACTGTTTATGCCAACTATTTTTGGCTGGAGTTTCCCATTTAGTAATAAAATCTTCTTTCGTTTCAATAAGGTTATTAAACACAATAGTTTCTGCTGTTATTGTTCCGTTTTTTGCTAACTCTTTAAACGCATTAAAACTTATACTTTTTACAGTTTCGTCATGCTTATAAGCTGTAACCATTCTATCTGTTAACGTTATGCCTAATTGAATTTCGATTTGTCTCATCAAGCGCACTTGCGCATCTTTGGCTCTTCCACATAAACTTTCTCCACAATCATCTGCTGTAATGAGAACAAATTGATTATAAAAAATATCAATAGAAGCTGGAATTGTATTACCATGACTTTCCCATGAATAAATAAAATCTTCACCTATTGCCAACACTGCTTCTTTTTGTTGTTCAGTTAACGGCTCTTTTGCTTGGTATACCCATACTTTAGCCGTATGAGCCAATTCGTTGAATGTCTTTTTCATATTAATATAAAATCTCTTTACAAAGATACTTTAATTTTAATAACCTACAGTTTCTATTTGTTGATCTGTCATTGCCGACATAAATAAAAACATATTGGCTCTATTTTGTTCTGCATGCATTAATTCTTTAAAGGTTTTATCCTGTTTTGAGTTAACTTTTATTAAATCAAATTTCGTCATTTTTTTATAGGCAAAATCCATCCATGAACTAACAATAGCATCACTATAACTTTGGATATAAAATTTGATTAATTCTTCTCTTGGAACATCTTTAATTCGAATTGGAATTAAGTCCTCCATTGCATTTGCAATATCTTCAATTTGATTGAATCGTTCTTCTGTTAAAGGGACGTATTTCTCTTGAGATAGTGTAATAACTTCACTCGTCTTTTCTTGTGCTATACCATTAAAACCTATTACTGCTATACCTAGAATTACTATTATTTTTTTCATAATCATAACTTTTACAACAGTGTAAGATAGGTATTTTTTTGTTTAAAAAAGTTAAAGAACCTTTAAATAAATAGCTTCTTCTATTTAGAATCCTCTTAAAATTGTATTTTCGTGCTCGATTATAATTCAATAAAAAAGATATGAGTTCAGGATTTTTTGCTTTGTTTGATGATATTGCTACTTTGATGGATGATGTAGCAACAATGACAAAAGTATCAGCAGAACATACTGCTGGAATACTAGGAGATGATTTAGCTGTGAATGCAGAAAAGGCCTCTGGATTTGTTTCTTCTCGTGAACTGCCTGTTTTATGGGCAATAACTAAGGGGGCACTTTTGAATAAAATTATTATTTTACCTGTTGCGTTTTTATTGAGTGCTTTCTTACCTCCTGTTATTAAAGGTATTCTATTATTGGGAGGTGTATATTTAGCTTTTGAAGGAGCAGAGAAGGTCTATCATTCTTTTTTTCATAAAAAAGAAGATAAACACCAAGAAGTTGAGTTAAAAAAAGTAACTAAAGAAGAAGCTTTAGAACTTGAAAAAACAAAAGTAAAATCTGCTATTTTAACTGACTTTATTTTATCTGTAGAAATTATCATTATTGCATTGGGAACCGTAACAGGAGAGGAGTTGACTATACAAATTATTGTGGTTTCAATCATTGCATTATTGGCTACAGTTGGTGTATATGGTATCGTTGCTTTAATTGTAAGAATGGACGATGCTGGTTATGCGATGATTAAAAGAAACCCTGATAATACCAGTTTTGGTCATAAATTTGGGAAAGGTTTAATTAAGGCACTACCCAAAGTAATTGGTGGTTTAACCATTATTGGAACAATTGCTTTGTTCTTAGTTTCTGGTGGTATTTTTGTTCATAATATTGCGTATGTTCATCACCTTTTACCGACTTCTGTACCATCCATGTTAAGTGAATTTGTCGTAGGTATTATTGTTGGTTTAATCAGTATTACATTATTTAAAAGTATTAAAGGAATTGTTAACAAAGTAAAAGCTTAATTTATGTCAACTACACTAATTATTGGAGCTAGTAATAATCCTAGCCGCTATAGTTATAAAGCAGCTCATGCTTTAACAAACAAAGGTTTTTCTATCATACCATTTGGAGTAAAAAGGGGAGAAGTAGCAGGAGTAAAAATAGAAAATGATTGGGATACAAACTGGGCTGTTGATACGATCACCTTATATATCAATCCTCAATTACAAAATGAATATCAACAAGCTATTCTAGATTTAAAACCTCGAAGAGTTATTTTTAATCCTGGTACTGAGAATTCTAACTTTTACCCTTTATTGGAAAAACATGGAATTGCTTATGAAGAAGCTTGTACATTGGTTTTATTAAGTATAGATCAATATTAAAGATGACGACTTATTATCTAGGAATGGCAAAATCTTCTTTAAATTTAAAAGGAGCAAAGTCACAAAAACTAGAACTTGATTTGTTACGTTTAATTTACCTTATTAAAACGAAAGAAAAAGAGCGTATAGTCGGTTTCTTAATGGTGTATGATGAAGCGATTAAAGCACGATGTTTATTATGGATAAAAAAATATGAAGCACTAGACCTTATCGATAATAACTTGCTATTTATTGATACATTCTATAAAAGCGATGAGAAATCAGCAACCATTGAATTTGTAAAGATCCTTGAGGAGGAAAAAGCAAATAATAAAAAAGCAATTACCGGTAACAACCCCGAAGCTGCTATGGCAAATAAGGGAAGAAAAATCATAGAAAAAGCGTTACATCAATTTATGGCTAAAATAATTGGGATTCCCCAAAAGGTTAACGCTATTGATGAAGACCAAATAGAATTTGACATTAGTTGGGACGGTTACTATACTCATCCTAATCCCCCAGAAACTCATTAATGTCTCGTCTGTCTTTTTTGGTTGGACGTCCTTTTATTCCTAAATATTTATTGAGACGATTGTGTTCTTCTATACTTTTGAGAAAGTCTAAATCTTCCTGTGGAGTAATTTCTTTTATTAAATCAGGAACTAATTTTGCCCCAACACGAGATTTTGGAATATCTAAAACTTTATAAACTCTCCAAATAGGGTTTGCTTTTACACTAAAAGTATTTCCTATTTTAATCACTTTAGATCCTTTAACAAACTGATCATTCAGCATTACATTTTCATTACTACACATTTTTGAAGAAATACTTCTCGTTTTTGCCAACCTTACTGCCCAAATGTATTTATCAATTCTCATCTTACAAAGATAAATATGTCAACGAACTTTACAAAAATGTTTCATTTTTAGAACATTTGTATGGTTTTAACGCGCAAATGTGTCAGATTTGAAACATTTTTTGATACCTTAGCGTAAAAGAAAGCAAAGGTTAAGAAGATGGATTGGCAAAATAGTTCGCACGAACAAATATATCGTAAAATAGGAGAGCAGTTAAAATTGATGCGTAAAGTTTATGGTTTTTCACAAGAACAATTGGCAGAAGAAACTGGCTTAGGTCGAACAACAATTATAAGAATTGAAAAAGGGGAAGTAATCACATTAGATTCTATCATAAGGATCTTTAGTGTTTTTTCTATTTTGGAACGGTTTGACCAATTATTTACAGCTCCTGAATTATCTCCCATGCAACTTTTTTTTAAAAGTAAGAAGAAATGAGCATACTCATCAACGATAATTTAATCGAAGTACACTTATTTGGTTCGCTTTTAGGGGTGCTTTTTTGGGATGAAAAAACCAATACGACAACGTTTGAGTTTAACCAAAACTATCCACATACAGCTGTCGTTTCTGCTCCAATCTCAATGCCATATCCTATGAATAGGCAAACAATATATGGTCCTTTTTATTATCGTTTGGGTGATACCTTTGAGGGGCTTCCTCCAATGATTGCAGATAGTTTACCAGATGCTTATGGGAAGCAAGTCATCACCAAATACTTAAGAGAGAATGGGCTAGAGGAGGAGGTTACTCCAATACGTTTATTAAGTTATGTAGGTATCAGAGGAATGGGAGCTTTAGAGTTTTTACCTAATTATCGATCAGAAGATTATCAACAAGGAATCATAGAAACTGATTTAACCTTATTGTCGGAATTATCGAATTCAATTGTAGAAAATAGAGATGGGAGCTTTAAGGTTCCTAAACATCAATTACAACAGATTTTTCAAGTAGGAAGTTCTGCTGGAGGAGCACGAGCAAAAGCGATTGTTTCCTATAATTTTAAAACCAATGAATTTGCTTATTCTTATACACATCAAACTGACTTTACACCTATAATGGTGAAGTTTGACAGTCTAGATCAGGCAGGAAACAGTTATGATTACGGACGGGTTGAATACATCTATCATAAAATGGCTGTAAAAGCTGGTATTCAAATGACAGAATGTGGTTATTTTAGAGATGGGCAACAATCTCATTTTTATACTAGAAGATTTGATCGAACACGAACAGGAGAGAAGTTACATCTACAAACTTTAGCGGCTATTTCTGGTAAAAACCCTAGAGAATTGCATGATTATGAATTGGTATATAAAACCATATTAAAATTAGGGTTAACATACAAAGATTTAGAACAGCAATTTAGACGAATGGTTTTTAATTTTTATGCAGCTAACGATGATTGTCATTTAAAAAACATTGCGTTTTTGATGGATCAAAATGGTCATTGGAAATTATCTCCAGGGTATGACATTACTTTTCCTTATGATTACAATAAAGTTTGGCAACGAACTCAACCCATTTCAATTAATGGTAAAATTAAAGCTTCAGAAATTTCTAATGAAGATTTTTTACAGATAGCTAAAGAATTTGGAATTAAGTACCCACAACAAATTATTAATGAAATTCGTGAGGCTGTATTAAGTTTTGAAAATTTGGCTAAAAAATACAAACTCCCAGAAAATAAATTCTACGCGATTAAAAAGCACTTTAGGTTATAATATTTATTTGCGCCATAATTTCAATAAAATTAAATAAAGTGACCTAAGGATTAAATACGTGATTTTTTTACGATTTATTATTTTACAATTTTCAATAAAAGAGGGTATCTATATAATGTAGGTTTCAAGTTTAAAACAATTCTATTTAACATAATATAAATTATAGGACATATGTATTTCATCCATTAGATAGCTATAATGATATTATGTAAAATATCCCAGAATATGCAGTCTGTTAAATAAACATCCGTCTGGGGGTCATTAAACATTTGGCTTTTTGGCTTTTGCATTAAATAAAAAACATTCGTCCATTTGTAGCTATAATTAGCCGTTATGTAAAATTGCCGCGCCCAACCGCTTTATTGTTTTTAAAAAATTAAACGCTTTATGGCATTTATTTTTAAACTCAATTTGCCACCGCTTGGCCAACCAAAAAAACTAGCTTTTGCTTCTTGTTTAAAATTCGCGTATTCGATAAAATGTTCGCAAGATTTTTTTCTACGACATTCTCGTAAACTTTCCACAAGAGTATAAAATTTTCCCTGGCTGAAATCCACGCACTAAAATTTCTATACGTTCGTACATTATTTGTCTCAAAGGTAAAGTTCCTTCTATTGAATATGGTAGCAAATATTGAAAATTCATCCTTTTCAATATTTATCATTTCCCTCAGTAACCATCTTTATCAAATCATTGGATTCTTCTTCAATCCATTGTTTCTTAATAATCAATTGCTCAATAAGTTTAATGGCACTTTTAGAATAATAGGTTTTATCTAAACCTGAAAAACTTCGGTTATAATACCAATCACTTTTGTGGTTTTTTGAATAAACACTCTTCTTTTTGTCAATTGCAGAAGGATAAAGTAGTTTAATTTGAGGTATTTTTTCTCGAATTCGTTGATAGATGTCTAACCCATGATAGTCCCAATCACACGAATAATAGATGGGATAATCTATAGATGGTAAATAATCTAATTTTTTAATATTATTTCCTCCCACATACCATAACCATATATTATGTTCTCTGGCAATGTCAGGATATAAGAGAAAATCTAAATTTTCGCATAACACAATTAACTTTGGATTTTTACAATCTAATACTGTCCTATATTGCAAATCTTTTGGATCAACACCAACAAACTGTTCCAAATCAAGAATTTGAAGTATTGCTTTCTCAAGTGATGAATCAGGAACTAAATATTTAGCATCTTCATCAAAAAAATGATTAGAAAACTTTTTCCTACTATATTTTTGTTCTAAAATCTCCTCCTTTTGATTGGCGATAAGCATGAGAACCCTTATGTCTCTTTCTTTATAATTTGATTGAGGTTTTAAGAAAGAGTATTGATTAAAGAAGTCAAGATATTTTTGAAAATTATTTTTGAAACGTTCTTGATAAAAAGAATCAAATTTTGAAGTAGGAACTAAAACCTTAGTATTAGCAATCTTATGATCAATGACTCCTTTTTCTTCAAAAAGAAACTTAATATAAGGATGCTTCTGAATTTTGGCTCTTGTAAACCTTTTGTGATACAGATCATTTAAAGCTTTTAGCTCTCGCCAAGATAAATTTTCACTCAACATCTTTTCCCGATTTCTGGTAAATAAATGATTCAATATCTTCTTCTACGATTTCATCACTAAAGATTCCCAAAGGAGGAACATAAGTGGAGTCGTTAGCTAAGTTGTTCTCACTCATCAAGTAGATGTACTGCCCTCCTTCTTCAATTTCTCCAGCTGTCTCAATGGACATAGAAATAATTTGATATTTTTCTTTTTTTGCCAATTCGTGAAGCATGTTATAATTGTTGCCTAAGCCTTCAGCTTCATCAATGGGCATTACTTGAATTCCTTTTCTATTCTTAGTTTCGATTAATGATAATCTTGCCAAACCAAGTAAGGCATTGGCAGTATAAGTTTGCCCTTGACTCCCAGCATTGCTTTCCCCACTCTCTAGTTTGATATCAAAGTCCAAATCGAAATAGGATTTTGGGTTTAAAATATCTTCTATTTTTGCTTTTGAAGTGCCCCCTTCATTTCGAAAAGCAATAAGCATCATTTTGTTGATATCTATCTCTTTTCTTAAATCTTCAAAAAGCCCAATATTTGTTCTAACTTCTGCTAATTTTTCATCTAGTTGTTTACGAAATGGGTTCATCCATTTAGCAGGAAAATCCATTGCAGTTTTATACTTCAATGATGCTTTGTTATTTCCTGTAATAGCGTGGTTTTGCTTTTTGAGATAATTGTCTATTAACTGGATTTTTTCTAGATATTGATTATAAGTATTATAAACTTCTGTTAACACTCGTTTTAAAATCTCCACTTTTCTGGAACCTATCTCCTGAACGGATTTCATTAAAACACTTAATCGTTTGGCTATTTTATCATCAACTTTACTAAACTCAATTTTAGAATTTGGAAAAACGGTTGGTAACAGTTTATGAGCTAGCATTCCCACCGAGTAATCTATTAATTGAGATTGATCTTCGATGGTTTCTTTTATGGTGTCATATCTTTCTTGAAATTTTGTTTCAAGTTTCTGATACTGCTCTTTCAGATTATTTTGTCCTTCATCTGGGTTATGGTCTACTTGTTTAGACTCTGTGAAATCAAAATCTTTTTGAAAGATACTCAAATAATCGTTTTTAGCTTCTTGTAATTTGGATTTAGCATTAATCTTCAACCTTTTCGAATTATTCTTCTTATTCTCCTTTTCATGTAGTTTAATTTTTATATCAGCTTTTAGGGCTATGACCTTGTTCAAACTTGGCTCTAAAGGAAACATTTCTTTATATAAATCTTCCATTACAGATTCCTTAGTATAATCTTTGATTTTGGAATTAAGTTCTTCTAACTGTATTTTTCTTTTATCAATCAATTGATCAGCACTCTCATTGCTAAGTTGACTTTTTTCAAAATGCGTTAGAATAACTTGAATTTGCTCATTGATTTGCTCTTTCTTTTTTTCTACTGACTTCCCTTTTGACCTTATAGAAATATAACTAGACTCAACCTTCTTATAATTTTGAACTACACTATCTTTTCTTTGATACAGAGTAAGGTATTCTTCAAATTCTTTCTGATTAATTCTAAATTCAGAGTCAAATTGAAAAGTTTCTATTTCATCTTTATTAGAAAATAATTGAACGGCTTCTTCTAATCCTGCAAATTCAAACAATACTTTTTTAAGCGTTTCAGCTTCTTGTTTTTCATTTTCAAACTCTGATAATTCTTGCTTAACACTACTATTAATACTAGAAAGTTGATTGAGTAACTTTTTAGCATCTGTTCCACTCAAATACTGTTTGGGAACATAACTGATATATTCATGAACTCCATCCAAATTAATCCAAAAACCATCTTTAGAATCATCTTTTATTACTTTTAAATTATCAAATAGTTCTTTCGGGAATGGCAAATATCTATTAGTAGTTTTCGATATAGGTTTTTCTCTAGGTAAGGACTGAAAATGTACCAATACGCTTTCAGCCTCAGAAGAAATAGGTAGATTTAGATTATCTTTAGCCCACATCGCTAACGAATTTTCATTTTTCTCATCAGAAAAAACGGCTAAAGCTTTTAGTTCTTCAATCCGATTATTACGTTCAATTATTTCATCTTCAAATCTTAATGAAGTCTGCTTAAAAGCTTTTAACCAACCCGATTTTTCAAAAGCATCCAATTGATTCTTATTTCCCAAATACTGAATAAAACGTTGTAGTGTTTCCTTTTCCTTTATTTTATCTTGTTGTTCTTTATAAATTTGCTTTAACTGCTCGACATTATGATACTTTTTAAGCCATTCATTCATCTTGTCAATCTTCTTCTTTTCATCTGAAGCTAACTCAAACTGTTTTTTTGGATGGATAATTTTATCTAAGTAAGCCTCCTCAGAAGATTGAATATCTTTTAAATCGGAAAGTAAAGATTTGAGATTCTCAAGTTCAGTTATTTCTAATTCTGTCTCTTTTTTGTTGATTAAAAGCCATTTCGAATAACTCTTACGATAAGTTTGTTTAGTTTTTTTATGGTTTACAGTACTTTCATCCAAATTCAGTTTCCAAAACCAATTTTTAGCAGTATGATATTCTAATTGTTTATCGGTAAAATTCTTGTGAATCTCTAAAATACTTTTAACCTGTTTCTGTTTTATATCAATCAGTTGTATTTCCTTTGTATAACGTTCTTGTTCATGAAATTCATTTTGAATACCTGCAACTTCGTCTTTATATTTCTGCATGATTTTATCCTGTTCCGTATCTCCAAATAGAAATTTTTTCAAAGAATGAGTATCCTTTTTAAAGCCTTTCCCCCTTGAAAAAGAACGTAGTATACTTGCATAACTTTCTAAGGTTTTGTCATGATTAAAATCTAAAGAAATTAAACCATTATCAAATAATAATTGATGATAAACCTTCCAATTAAAACGCTTTAATCTTGCTTTGGTAAACTGCTCTTGCAAAGTTTCTATCCGTTGTATCATATTGCCAAGCAATAGATCCTTATAATATAGAGGACTTGAAAGAGGTGTTAGATTACTTTCCCAATCGTAACTATCTTGAATAATAAAGGGGTCGGCCTTGTTGCTAGAGCTTTCTATAAAAACTCCGATAACAAGATATTTATCTTCCGTAACTTCTATATTCAAAAAAGAATACGCCAAACCGTGTTGTTTACCTTTCGGTTTTATAACCATTCCTTTAACATCTCGTTCTTTGTTGCTTTCAGTCGAGGATTTAAAAAGTTTAGATCCAACTAAAATAAGTTGAAACATATCGGCAACCATGCTTTTACCACTACCACTTTCTCCACTAAAATCAGTACGTAAAGGATGAAAAATATAATCGCAGTTGAAATGCTGCTTAATACCAATGGTAGATAGGCTATGAACTCTTGGATAATTATTTTGCATTTTGGCTTTGGACTAGTAATTGGTCTATATTATTGATTTGACTTTGATAAAGAGTTCTTAATCGCTCAAATGAAGGAAGTGGTTTAAATCGATTCTTTACTTTATTATCTTCCCATTCAATCCACCCTAAATGGTTAAAAGTGTCAAATGCTTTTTTTATCAAGTCAATAATTTTTTCTTCATTGAAGTCACTGCTATTAACACTTCTTGAACTAACAATTAATTTGAATAGAGCTTCTTTTTCATCATCATACTCAGAAATTAAAGTAGAAGTAAAATCATCAACAGTATCTAATTCTATATTACCATCTATTTTATACAACTTAAAGAACAACATTCCAATAAGAATAGCTTCTGTATCTAAATAATCTCTAGCAGAAGTTGGGACTGCTCCTCGACTCCCTTCTTCAAAATCAATAAAAAAGTAGTGATTAAAATCATTACCCTCTTTGCTCAAAACTACCCTAAACAACTCATGATAATATAATTTTAAACTATCGAAGTTACGTTCTATGAACCGAAAAAGCTCTCCTGGTTTTGGGTAGTCTCTTTGTATATGAATACCACTTCTCAAGGCATAATCCAACTTAGCAAACACTTGTTCTGCTTTATTGTCGTATAAGAAACTAATACGGCTTACTTCTTCTGTACTATCATCTCCCATAAGCTTAGATTTTGAATTCCTTCATCTGATTGTTTTTCTTTTTTTATATTAACGACATATTTTTGTTCGTAAAAACTCTTTTTCAATACCTGTTGTGCTGTTTTTACAGCAATACCAAGCTTCTCTTCTTCTTTGAAAACCTTGAAGAAAAATGGCGAAAATTTTAGTTTTTCTGATTGCTCTAACTCTTGCATAACTACTTTTGTCCAATACTTAATTCGATCTTTCTCATGCTTCCATTTTAGTGCTTTAGTCAAAAGCTTCTTTTTACCCTCATGATTGATCTTTCTTACGGAAACAGCTTGTGCAGTTTTTGGACTTATATCTTTTTCAGAGATGATTGTAAATTTAGGTTCAAATTCACGATTATATACTCTTTTTCGAGGAATGCCTTTCGGAAGGTTAAGGTTTCTTTGGGATGACTTGGAATGTTTCAATAAATAATTCAAAAAATGTTCAGTTTTTCGATCAAAGTCTCTTTGATTAAAATCGTAAATAAATTCTCGTATCCGTGGTTTAATCTTGTCTATACGTTGACTTACCTGCTCTAATTGAGAACGAACATGATTATTAAACTCTCTTACTCTTCGAATGTCAGATATATTATCGGTCTGTCCTTCTTCTTGAAGCATATTAGTTAGAACTTCATCAATATCATAGGTGCCTCGAAATGCTTTTGAGAGCTCAACAGCTTGCTCTTTTATTACATCCAGTTTAGCTTCTATTGATTGAATGAAATTAATTATATCATTTTTCTCTTCTTCACTTTTGATAAGTTTCTTAAACTCATCTACCGATTCGTTAACTTGTTGATCTAAAATTTCAATCTGCTCTCCCAATTGGATATGACGTTCATTAAAATGATCTTCTACCCACAATTTGAAATTACCTTGATCTACCGATTCTTTTAAACGATTATATAAATCATCAAACCAACGCTTAATTTTAGCAGGACTATATCCTTCTATCAGTCTTTTTTGCGTACGCTTACAGAATTCTAATCCGTATGGTTTTAAGCGATAAGCTTTATTGGCTTTATCTCGCCAAATAAAATAATCTTGAAGTCTTAATATAATAGAGTTATTCCTTTCGTATTCATTTCTTTGGCTTTGTTTGCCTAAATCTTTTAAGGTTTGATTTATCGTTCTTATAAAATCATTTTCATTAAAGTTCCCCTCCTCAAACTGTTCATAAAGAGACAACAAAATCAATCCATCCGTTTTTTTCGGAATAATTTGATCATAATAATCTCTTGCTTCTTTATATAAATTAAAGCCATCCATTTCGTTATATACTTAAATAGTCTATATATTTTATAGAAGTTTTAAAATTCTTAAAAGATTTATAATTATGGATTTTAATTTCTTTAATTTTCATATATAAACAATTTTTATCTTACAATAAAAACTATAAAACAATATTATAACTTGAGATAATACTTAAAAAATTATAACTCAAAATATAGAACTCTAAATATATTAAATTTTAACAAGCAAAAGCTTACGGAATCCCGTAATTATTTGAAATTTAATACAGAATATTCCCATTCCATACACATTTTGCTTCCACTCTTCTGCCCTAGCTGCAAAAAGAGTAGTCTTATAATGTTTTGCGTTATGTAACTTTGCTTTGGTAAAAAGCGAAGTTCCTTTCTTAAATTTTCTTTGATTTTTTTCTTCTCCAAAAGTTTTTTTTAAAATGTAATGGAATACTTAACATTTAGCTATAATTTGTAATTAAGGTTGTTTTATATCCAATATATATGTGGTTGGTTATTATAAATTATGATTACCAAAGGTATTTTTCGAAGCAAAAAAACGAAACATCTTGAAACGTTTTTCAAAAGTACATTCTTTGAGTTTTGCAGGACAATCCAGAATATCTTCTAATTCTTGAAAATTAGTTCTTAAATATTCGCCTGGACTAGAGTATTTTAACCCCAGTAAGACTCTATTAAATGTCTTATATTCTGAATCGCCTAATATATCATAAATCAATTTTGATTCATTATCAAGTTGAATTGATTTCTTTTTCTTTTTCTTAAATAACATATACTATGTTACAAAATTTTAAAACATTTAATAGAAATAACGATGAAAACATTGAAAAAATACCATAAGAATATAATGAGGTATTATATTTTAAGTTTATTTATACAACCATCTCTATTTCCTTATTCTCTTCTTGCTCTTGCATCATCATTTTGTAATGTTCAATATGATTCGTTTTGTCAAAAATGGCCTTAAAAACCTTTTTATAATTCTCAATGGTTTCATCTTGATACTCAATATATAAATCATCATTTACACTATGGGAACCATCATTTACCCAACTTATTAAAGCCCTACAAATATCTTTTTCTTCTTTCGTGTCAAACTTCCCAACAAGCTTATCATCTCGATATTTTCCGAGTACCCTGAAATAGTTTTCTATAATTCTTCTCATTGTATTTTGAACCGATACAAGTGTACTTTCTTCTTTTAATTCTTTCCAAAGTAATTCGTAAGATGAATATATTGGATTGTCTTGCCCAAAAGATTGAATAGACGTTTTTTTATTCTTCTTTCTTAACAACCAGTAATTAGTGTTGTTTAATTTGTTTTTTCTGCCATCAATAAACGAAACTTCTTTATGGAAAAACACATTGTGAGTTAATAAAATAACCTGAAGGATATTCCCTTTATTTTTTCTTATGTCTTTTAATATACTTTTAATCAGAGTGCTTACAACATATAGAACATTACTGTCTAAACTTGAAATAGGGTCATCAATTACAAGTATTTTGTCTTCGGAGGTTTTTCCTTCTTCTAAAGAACCTTTAGCTATCTGTAAGAAGTATAAAAAAGTAATGAATGTTATCTCACCTTCACTTAGTGTAGATTCAGCTGGTGATCCATCTTCTCTTTGTATTTCATAGTGATTATCTTCTTTTGGGGAGGGAACTATTGTGAAACTTTGAAAACCATATGTTTTTAACGTATTGTTGATTTGAATTACTGTTGGCTCAGAACTAGTAACATTTAAACTTAACTGATTTATTTCAATTTTAAGTAATCTGTGTTTCTCCTTAAAACCATCATACTGTTTCTGAATCCCTTCAATAGCTTTAGTTAAAACATCTTGTTCTTTAGCATAATTATCCAGCTCTGCTTTGTTATCTTCTACAAGGTATTTCCAAATAGAATTAATCAAATCATCTCTTTGATTGGCGTAATCTAAAACGATTTTATTATGACTTTCGATTGACTTATTAGCTTCTGTCAATAATGAGTTTAAACTACCTAATTGCTCTTTAATAGTTTGCAAATTAATTTCCCTACTAGGCTCAGATAATTTGTTCTGAAGGTGCTCTTTGTTTGCAGTAAACTCACTAATCAAAGTTTTTAAATTAGCTGAAAACAAACTGATATTTAGCTTTGTTTTATTGTTCTCTTTTTCGTCTTTTTCTATTTGGTTTAATTGATTTACAATCGTTGCAGCCTCTCTTAGATATTCGTCATTAAAATCTTTAATTTTTTTTAGATTGTTCGTGAAATTTTCATCAAAAAAATCATCTAGTTGCTTTTTAAAATTTTCAGTAATAGTTTCTTCTTGACAGAATGGGCAAGTTTTATCGGTTTCTTCCAAATACTCTTTCCCTTTTATAATCCAATCGTTTATGTTTAATTTTTGTATAAGGTTAGCGATTTCAACATCTGCTTTTCCAATTATTTTTTTCTGCCATATTTTATCTTCTTCTATTTCTACAAGCTTATCGAATTGCACAATTGTAAAAGACTCTATATGTTTAGGTCTTTCTCCAAAAATAGTTTGAGACTTTGTTTTTAGAACATCTAAATCTAAAATGGGGTGATTGTTGTTTTTGAATTCTTTAATGAATCTGTTATAAAAAGCATCTTTACTTCTCATTGAGCCAACAAAAGCTTCTTTAAAATGAGTTTTACGCTTTTGGTAAATATTTTTCCAAATGCTCTCTTTAAATTTTGAGCTTTTTTCAGCCTTTTCTTCATTATACTTATCCAATGAAGCTTTACGTTTTACATATTGCTCTTTTATATTTTTGAGTTCTTCTTTTTTTGTATTGATTACACCAATTTCCTCTTTTGAGGCTTTTCCTAAAGTAAAAACACCATTAAGATTACCTTTTCCAAAATAATCTTCTCTGAATTTTTTATTGTAAACAAGCGTTTCTAGCTCCGAATCATTTTTCCATTTCTTAGTACAATCAGAAAAGTTCAAACTAGAGGAATCGTATAAAAAATTTGATAGAGTGGTTTTTCCAGTACCATTTGAGCCATAGATGAAATTGATTTCCTTTAAATCATTAATTTCAACAGGATCAACATAAGTAGCAATGTTATGAAGTTTAATATTTGTAATCATTTTATGATTATTTATTTGTTATCTTGACACAATAAGCCATAACAACACCTGTTCGTTCAAGCAAATCGTGAAAATCACATTCTAACTCAGATGGAATTTTATCCTGACTAATAGAAGTGATTTCTTTATCTAATACAGCAATATCAACATCTTTCCCAAATTCTATTGCCCATTTTTCAAAATATTTTTCAATCTTTTTTTTAGTATCACTCTTCCAATTATTAATCATTTCAGGGTTTTGAGTAATTGAAACCCCATTAGTTTGTTTTACAAACAGTTGGTAGCAACCATCAAGTGTGTTTTCATGATTCCCTTTAATATCTTTCTTTGTTACTAATTCACTAAGCCGTTCAAAATCTTTTTTAATACCACCCCAAGAAGTATTTATAGATTTTATCTCAATCGCATATTTAGTTTGCAGTTCAAAATTTTTAGTCTCTTCAAAAACAGTAATATCAACAAAGCCTTTACGGCTTACTTTCCCCTCTATTTTTTTATCAGGGATGTACATACTAAAAATATCATCCCCCTCAATTCTATTAGCTTCTATACAATTTGATTCTACTAATTTTGTGTTAGCCTCTAAAACAATTTTCAAGTTTGGAGAGCTATTTTTCTCAATCATTTCTTTTATGCTTCTTGCTACCTCAATCGTAATATGGTATTCTCTTAAATTTTTGAGTAAAACATTCCAATCAAAAGCAAAATACTGAGTTTGAGTATATGCTTTTTTTATACCTTCGAGCATATAGTCTTCTAGCCTTTTATTACTTTTCATTATTTGATTTTATTAATTTTAGTCCACTTTTTGGCCATAAATAGCATGCATATTTAGTAGTGAACTTTCTCTCAAAGATATCAAAAATAACAGTACAACTAGAGACGTAAGTGTTTAACATAAACTAATAGGTTTTAAGACTAATTCGTCTAACACAATTATAAGTTGGCTATTAGCTATCTTGAGGCTTTTTATAAATTGTGTGCCAGCAAAAAAAGAAAACAAGTATATGTGATGATTTGTTTATAATGTATTTTCAAGGTATCATGATAAGATGTTTGTAAAGGGGCCAAAGTTGTATTCGGATGATGTTGCTGTCTCTTTTTTTACAATAAAAAAACTCCTTTTTTGGGGCTTCAAAAACAAAAAGAAAGTATTTATTTTATCTTTATAGATGAAACACAACTTTTCAATGATAATTATTCCTTAATATACTATAATTAACTAATAAAATTAGATGCATAAAGTTTTTTTGTATTGTATTAGCCATGATAAAAGACTTACCAAAGAATTACTCTCTTTTAACAAGAAATTTTGATGGTATTGAATAGGTTAATTCTTTTAGCTCCTTTCCATTTTCAATGGGACAGAAAATCACAAATCTCTCATCTTCAAGTATTACTTCATCTTCTAATAAGATACCCACAGGATAATTATCATCCGTAATATTAGGAAATTCAACTCTTACCTTATCCCCTTTTTTCCATTTCGGATTTTCAGCTATTGTAAATTCTTGTTTGGTTGTTCTAGTATCAGTTTCACTCTTTGTTAAGCTATGCATATTAGCCACTCGAATTCCTTTTACAAGCTCTCTTTTCTTGTTAAACAGCGGATCAATTATAGGTACCATTTCACAAGAAAAAAACTCTCTCATATAACTATCGAATTCCAAATCACTTTTTATTATTTTCAATTCTAATGAATCGAGATCAAATTCAATATCAAGATTGTTCCAAGTCTCTACAATTGAAAGAAAGACTAGAGGATCTGAGATCATTGGTATTAAATTCCCTATGTTAAAAATTGACTCATCTTCACGATCTCTTACGATACAAATAGGAGCGTAAAAATTAATGTGTTCATGAATTTTTTCTAAAAGTTTACTATACCTTGCAACTTCAACTGTTTCTATTTCAATGATTGATTCCTCAGGAGATTTTAACTCTAGTAATTGGTTATAATTGCCATAAACAAAATTAGTTGACGTGTACCCAATTGGATTGTCATTTGACTTTGATTTCTTTATATTCTCTTCAAAATCATTTTTTATATCTATCGCATCTAATTTACTGAATCTGTGAATTCTTCCTCGATCCAGCATATGACGTGATGAACCATCAGATAAATTAAATTTCAAGCAATAACTATAATCTCTAAACTCCTTATTATCTCCATTCCAAAGAATCATTTTGTTCTTTTCATTAAGAGAGTTTGATTCTCTCAACTGATTCATCATACCTTGGCCCTTCATCATTAATCTCGCCCATTCTTTATAATCAAACTCCTTTAAATACTCACCTCTATTATCTTCAGGTGTTTTAGTTGTTCCCAATACTCTATCCAAAACGCGAACGCACTTTGGATGAACAGCGCCTAAAGCTGGTCTTGTATCTAAATCATCTATTTCAACTATAATACTATTGTTTGGATTCAAGGCCTTATCACAATGCAAACATTTTAAAAGGTCGTGATTTTGTTCTTGAAGATTGATTAGATATTTTCTGTGAAGTTCTGCGGCTACAGTTTCTTCTGCAGTTTCAATTCCATTAGCAGGAATAATTGTTATTTTCTCCTTGGTTAATTTTTCCTCGTTCTCTTTTATGTAGCGCTCAATCCCTGAAAATGTTGCTGCTCTGCTTAAGATAGTCCATGTCTCATCCGTTCCGTGTAATAGAATTTTATTTCCTTTAAATTTGTGTTTAATCTTTCCGTCATCTGTAAATCTATACAGTTCCATTATTAGATAGTTTGTGTCCAGTTCTTGAAGTTCGACAAGTAAAATTTCTTTGGCAACAGGGAAATTCCCCTCCTGAATTACCTCGGTTTTAAATAGTTCTTCTAATTCTGCATTATTATTTGGTATCGTTTCTTTCTCCTGATTTTTATAACGACTTAGAATTTCATCTAACCCCTTTTTATTAATTGATTGCCTATTTCTTGCATATTCAAGAGAGTTTGCAATCATCATTTTCCAAATTAGATTTGCATCAACTAACTGTTGGCTTTTTAACAAAATAATTGCTACTCTTTCATCTGCTCTACCCTGTTCTATATCAATGATGCTTATGTAAATTTTCTTAGTGAAATTAATAAAGTCTGCATCACTGGAAGGTTTACCATTAATTTCACTAAATATGGTCTTGAACATACTTTTATATTTTGTAAAAGTATCTTTCTCTGATTTATTCAGAGGGTTTATTATGAAATTCGTATCATTAAGTCTAACAGATTCAATTATTTTTAATAATTCTTGTGAAATAACTCTAGAGCTTTGAGGAGAAGTCGCAAGAACATAATATGAATTTTTACCTCCATCCAATGAGAATTGAACCAGAAATTGTTTAATTGTTTTGAATAAATCGGAATTTTTCCCTATTTGAAAAGACAAAGACCGTTTTATTTGTAAGAAAATTGTCTTTGTTTTACATAGAATTTTTAAATCATCAATAGGGTCATCCGTTTCAAAATGTACACTTTCTATTAGGAGCTCATCATTTATTCCGAAAATTTGTGATAAATCAAAATCTGTAAATTGAGCTATTAAAGCTAATGAAGCAATTCTTTGTTGGTAATTAATCCCTGAATTTGTAGCTGATCCTCCCATAATTATTAAGTGTTTTTCAATTCCAAATCTTTACCATTAGAATCTTCTACTGCAACATTAATTTCACCTCCAGCTAAATTTGGATGTAAAACATTCTTGAGCTTAGAGTTTTTTTCTGAATTTTTATAAATTGCAGACATTAAAAAATATAGAATTGTTGTTTTACCAGTACCTCTACCTCCCATTATACAGTTCAACTTATTTGAAAAATCTATTTTGATATCTTCAAAGAAATTAGCATTCTGAATTTCTATATACATTATATATTTCACTTATAATCTTATTTATCCCAAAGATATTTTTTTTAACATTTTACAGTTCAGAAAAATCTACATGATATTTCTTGTTATTCCATTCCGCACAGATTATGCTTCCCTTCTAAGTCGTTGCATAAAAAGCATTCAATTATCTTTAGTAAAATAAGTTTTGGTTAATAAAACTTTTAAAAGAAAAATCAGCAAATAAAACTATTGATTTTAGCAAAGCAAAATAACAACAGACACATCAAAAATACACAATATTTAAACTCTAATCACTTACTCAGTATTTAACATAAATAAATAAGACTAAAGACTGAATCGCTGTTTTTTCTCTTAATTCTATTAGGTAATAAATTATGTTTTTCTAAAAAAGGATTAGGTAACCTATTATCTAGTGTAATTATTAAATAAAATAACTTATTAACTTTATACATCATAATCAATAAAAACAAAGGATTCTTGCTAAGTTTTGAAACTAAGTTCATTCCATTTTAATTTATTAAAAAAGTAGGGTTCCATTTTTTAATAAATTTTACTTTTGTTGAATTATGGCTTTTTTAATTATATTGAATCCATTAAATAAAATAACTACCACAAAAAGAAAACTTTATTGTAAAGATTCTAAGATAACTAATCAAAAAGCTAAAAGAATTATTTAACCGCTAAGAAAAAAAATACGACCAAATATTCATCGTTGATATTTGGTCGTAATTTAAGACCACTATAATTTCAAAATTTTAGCAGTAACAGCTATAAGCTCTTGAATTTTAAAATTATCATAAGCATCTGTATGTGCTTTACCAAAAACTCCCTGATCATTGTCAAAGTAAACTCCTGACTGATTTTGATGTTTAGGGTTAATTGCTAAATCAACTAAAATGTCAGCTCCTTTATCAGCTGGTGACCAATGATGTCCATAAGCTTCCTTAACCATATTGGTGTTTAATAAGGATCCTGGATTGACAGCAATAAATTGAATAGCTGGGTATTTTTTAGCCATAGCAAATGTCCACATGGTTAAAGCCAATTTACTTTGTGCATAAGCCTCATTAGTTGATAAACTTTCATGTCCTTTTAATGCTGCTAACGACACTGAAACTTGTGCTGCCGAACTTAAATTAATAACACGTGTCGATTTAGTTTTTTGTAATAATTCTATCAAACTATTCGTTAACAAGACTGGCGATAAATAGTTTACAGTCAGTCGAATATCAACAGTTCTATCTATATTGCTTTTAAACACTCCTGCATTATTAATTAACACATCTAATTGTGGGATTTCATTGATTGACTTTGCAAATTCTTTTACAGTTTCTAAATCAGACAAATCAGCTACAAAACCATTAATTTTATCATTATTAGACTGTGTCTTAATTTCTTGAATAACAGTTTCTAATTTATCCTTATTTCTTCCATGTAAGTAAATCTGATGTCCTTCTTTGGCTAGTTTTAAGGCGGCCAACTTCCCTATTCCATCCGTACTTCCTGTGATTAATATGCTTTTCATCTGTTAATATTTCTTTTAATTTTACTAGTTTACATTTACACCTTTTAAAAGGTGTTGAATAGTTTTCAATCAGGTGCTAATTATTGCAATTTATTCTATTTTACCCCAATTTAAAACGGTGCAGAAGTATCTTTTGGACTTTCAGGTAAACTCCAACGTTGTTGAGCAGTAATGTTTTCTGGTTTAATTACCTCTAATAAATTATTACCTAAGTTTCCATAGCTACTATCACCTCCTCGTGGAATTTGCATGTGATCTCCATAAAGCCACATAACCAAATTGCTACGTTGACCACTGGTAATTGGATGTGTTGCGTGAGGCACATTCCCCCTGTGAATGAAAGCCCTACCCGATTCAAATTTAGTTTGTATTGTTTGGTCTGTGTTTTTATCGTAAAAATCAACCTGTGAACCAGTAAACTCTTCATCTGGTAAATTGATGTTGATATTTAAGGTAGCAGCCGAGGCATCTGTATGCGCATGTAAATCTTTGTCTTTATCAGGATTATACTGAATTGAAAACCCAAAGGTTTGATTATCGTAACCATAAGTACCTAATAATAAACGAGCAATTGGACGCATATAACGGTCTATAATATTGTTATAAAACGTTTGAAAACCAGGATCTGCTAGATATCCTTCAGAACGTGGGTCTAGTAACATACCATAACGATTTAATTGTATTCCATAAGGAGCACGTGTAGGAATTTCTGATTTTACAAGTTCTTCTAAATAATTGCGAAATACTCCTAAACGTTCAGGATCAAAAAACTGAACTGCATAAACTCCAGGGATAATTTCTTCCCATAAATCTGCAACGGCATTTTCTTTTTCAGGGTTTTCCCATGCCTCATTAATCGCTTTCTGTAACTGTGAGTCAAGAAGTGTTTCATCTGGAATTAACAAATTGTCTTTGTTTTCTATTTCCCATTCTTTCCATGCCTCTTCGAGTAATTTTCTATTGCTATTCCAAAACTGTGAGACAGATGCTTCACGTCTTAGTGAAGCTTCACGCGATGGTAATATAAGCTCACGAGTTTTTGCGAGAGCATTATTCTTGGTTATTGTTTTCATGATTTAATTTTAATTTGAGAAGACTTTATAATTACCATTCGTTCTGATGTAAATTAAACTTTCAGCACTTGAATTAATTATATGACTAGCTATTCCTTTAGAAGTAAAACTTGAACCTGGTTTTAATTGGTATTGAATGGAATCATTTGGTATCTGATACTGTAATTCTTCAGTTATTACAACTCCCCTAAAAATACTACCCTCACTATAAATTGTTCCATTATATCCTTTAGGAAGCTTTAATAATGTACCATAAAGACTATCTTTTGTATGTGTTTCCCATAAATATGAAATCTTAGCAGCACCTTTAAGGTTTGAAAGATTTTGTTCTGATAACCAAACTAGATTGGTGATATCGACATTTATAGGCTTTTCACTTGATTCGAAAGCTTCACTTACAGGCTTAACTAAATACGGGCTATTTTCTATTTCGATATAAGCTATGTTTTCTTCTCCTTTTGCAGCTGTGATGTGTTGCTGTCCTTTTGGCTGTGTCCAATAAGAGCCCTTTGGCATCCACATTGCTTGAGCCGACGAATCATCATTATGAACAAGACCTTTTATTACAATTCCTCGATAACTCACATTATGAATATGGGGAGGCGATGAAAAACCATCAATGAATTTTACTAAAAACCCTGTAGGTTCAGCCCCTTTCCTATTTCCCCATATTGTTCCAGCTAATGGACTTTTTTTTCCTCTGGCTGGATTTAACATTTCCCAACGAATATCTTTTGCTAATTTAACTTCATTAGTTACAGGTTGAGTTTCTAAAACTTTTTGCTGGTTACTTTTTTCTTCATTTGAACAAGAAGATAGTATCATTAAAGCAAAGCAAGAGATTATAATTTTATTCATTATTCTAATATTTAATACTACAAAGTTAGCTGTAATAGACTTGTATGAATTGTACATCTACGGGATAATGATGTATAAAAAAAGGTTTTGAAGTGATCTTTTAACTTAATATTCTATTTTTGACGGAAATAAAACCCTAAAGTGATATAAAATGCAAGTTTTAGAGACAAAAAAACCTTTTGAAATACAAGAAATCAAACTCAATGAATGGAAACAGAGACCTGCTAAAAATAATTTTTTTGAACTGGTATTAATAAAGGAAGGCGAAGGAACGCAATGTATTAATTACAATCATTATGAATATCAGAAAGGCAGTATCTTTTTATTACCTCCTTTAAATTGTCATTCTTTCAATATTGGATCGCCTACTTCATTTGTATTTCTAAAGTTTACAGCAGATTTTTTTAAGAATACTTCTCAAACCTTTGAAACTGATGAATGGTTTAGAGAGGCTTCATATATTCTTTCGAATTATAATCAATTACCTGGAGATATCATTAAAAGTGATTTGGATAAAAGTTATATTGAACGTTTGATCATAATGATTTTGGAAGAGGCTAAAAATTATGAGCCGAATTCGATAACATTAATAAAAAGTTTGATGTCTAGCATTTTAGAAATACTTATCCGAAATATAAAAAAAGGGGCGTTATATGAAGTCCCACAGCAAGCGACTGATAGTAAAATCAACCAAATGTTATTGTATATCAATGATCATATAAACAACAATGATTCTTTGAAAATTGAAAGTATAGCTGAAACGTTTTTAATGTCTCCCACTTATGTTAGTGAGTATTTTAAAAAACAAGTAAAGATTTCACTTCGAGAATATATTATTAAAGCTAAACTTAAACTCGTTGAAATTCGTTTAATCAATTCTGATTACACACTTAGCGAAATTGCTGATGAATTGAACTTTACTGACGTCAGTCATTTGTCCAAAACATTTAAAAAGTATACAGGAGTCTCCCTATCTGAGTTTCGAAAGAAAGGAGAATATATGCTTTTAAAAAGAGGAAGTTGTGCTCTATAGCTCATTCTATCAAATGCACATCAAAAATCAAAACTGAATTAGCAGGAACTCCTGGTTGAGCGTTTCTTCCATAACCTAAAGCTGATGGAATTAATAGCATTCCTTTTCCTCCAGGTTTAAAATAAGGAATTCCTTCTTGCCAACCTTCTATTACTGAAGTCAGAGAGAAAGTAATACCAGTGGTATCTGACTCATCAAAAACTGAATCATCAGAAAAATAGCCTTTATAAGCAACGGTCACTGTTGAGTTATTAGTAGGGTGCGCTCCTACTCCAACTTCGTCAATAATATAATAAAGTCCAGATTCAGTTTTTGTAGCATTTAACCCATACTTGGCGATATAACTCGTAATAATATCATCATCTATTTGGGCTTGTTTCTTTTTCTTATTACAAGAAAGTAATCCAACTAACAGAAGTAAATAGATTATTGGTTTCATTGGAATTTAATTTAATGATTAATGACAATTGGAACAGCTGTTTCAGGAGATTTAAAAATATAAACTCCATTCTTATAGTTCGAAACATCTAGTGAAATAATGTTATGATAGGTCTGAACCAAAATTCCATAAATACTATACACCTGAACTGTTTTCAAAGTTTTGGAAAAGTGTAAAATTGATTTTACTGGATTGGGATAAACTGTAAAATCATTCTTTTGTTCAATAATCGAAACCGCTCCTTGGCAATATACTGCTCTTAAGTTTTGTGTAGCACTACAAGGAAACTGATATTTACTTTCAGGATATACAACCATTGGGGAATCAGATTGTTCTATGGCTTTTAGACCTCCTGGCATTGTAATTTGATTGCTACTGCCATTACCTAGAGCAACAGTTTTTCCCGCAGAACTTCCATTAAAGGTATAATCTGCTAAAGCATCAATAAAACGATAATATGCATAATAATCGTAGGCATCAAAAGCATTGGATGTATTAGGAACAATATGATCTGCAAGGTAACTGTATCCATTTATTGTATCACCTTTTAAGGTTAAAAAGTCTTTTTCTGCTATAGGAATGTTTATTGAAGAAAAGATATCGATGGCCATTCGATGGTCATTGGTTTCATCATCGTCAAAAACTTCAATCAATAACTTTGTATCTGATGGGAAATTTTGTAATTCTGTTTGACTAATATTAAAGGAATACCATTGGGCTAAAGCATAGATAAACCGACCATTTTGTCCCCAATTATCTTCAGTGAAACATTGGTATGCATTTCCAAAAGAGGCTCCACCTCCAAATGAATGCCCCATAAAACCAACTTGTGTAGTATCAATAATATTGGAATAATCTCTAGCTGCTTTTCGAAAGCCTTCTAAAAGGTTAGTATAACGTTCCGAAACAGTTGAGCCAACAGTTTTATAGGGAACATAAACTATTGCATACCCTTTTTTGGCAACAAACTCCAACATTCCTGCAATTGCACTTGAATTATTTCCACCATATGCATGGCTATAGAAAATTGTCGGTACTTGGGAAGTCACATCAGTTGGATAGTGAATTTCAATATTCTTTGTTAAAAAGTTGGGGTTAGCAAATGAAATCGTCCCAACAGTATGCGTCCCATCAGCACCATAACCAGTAGTTGGTTTTGATATATTTGGGTCACTGTACTGACTAAAAAGCCAATCAACGGTTACCATACAAAGCAGCAACAATTTAATCTTCATCCAACTACATTTCTAATAAATAAGCAAAAATCAAAGGAGCCACGATTGTTGCATCTGATTCAATAATAAACTTAGGGGTATCTAGATCCAATTTGCCCCAAGTTATCTTTTCATTGGGAACTGCTCCTGAATAACTTCCATAACTTGTTGTAGAATCTGAAATTTGACAAAAATAACTCCAAAAAGGAGTATCCGTTAATTCCATGTCTTGATAAAGCATAGGTACAACACAAATTGGAAAATCTCCTGCTATCCCTCCTCCTATTTGAAAAAAGCCTGTTCCAGTTTTTGAATTTTGAGTATACCAATCTGCTAAATAAGCCATATACTCTACTCCAGATTTCATTGTACTGGGTTTCAACTTCCCTTTCATGACATAAGAGGTAAATATATTGCCTAAAGTAGAATCTTCCCACCCAGGAACTACAATTGGAAGTTTTTTTTCAGCAGCTGCATACATCCAAGAATCTTTCAATGGAATTTCATAATATTCTTCCAATACACCTGACAATAGTAATTGGTATAAAAATTCGTGAGGGAAATAGCGTTCCCCTTTAGCTTCAGCTTCTTTCCAAATCTTATAAATATGCTGTTGTAGCCTCCTAAAAGCTTCTTCTTCTGGAATACAAGTATCTGTTACACGATTTAACCCTTTCTCTAATAAATCCCATTCATCTTGTGGAGTTAAATCTCTATAATTAGGAACTCTTTTATAGTGTGAATGCGCCACTAAATTCATCACATCTTCCTCTAAATTAGCTCCAGTACAGGAAATAAAATGAACTTTATCCTGACGAATCATTTCGGCAAATATTTTACCCAGTTCTGCTGTGCTCATTGCTCCTGCTAAAGACACTAGCATTTTATTACCCTTTTCTAATTGTTCCTGATAACCTTTAGCCGCATCAACCAATGCTGCAGCATTGAAATGTAAAAAATACTTTTCTATAAAGTTTGAAATTGGTTTTTCTACCATAATAGACTAGTCTAGTTTTTCTAACTTATCAAAATTTTCATCTAATGTTTGAATAATCACTTTTAAGCTGTTTTGCTCTTTATCTCGTATTTTTAAACTAAGATTGGTTTTGTTTTTATTTGATAATTTATAATCAATTGACTCTGACAATTGTAATAATACTTTCATCAATTCATTTTCAGCAGTTGTTTGCTCTCGTTCAATTGATTCCCTGATTCCCTTTGATAATTTAGTTTCATCAAGCAACAGATTAATGTATAACCCATTATCGTCAATAGCTGAAGCTATCGGACTATCAGCAAGATTATTACTCACACTTTCGCCAGCTTTAAATGCTTTGATAACTGCTTCTTTGTTACTCAATAAACATACTGAAGAATTAAAAGCCAAATAAGCATTTTCCTTAGCTCCAGTTTTGATTTGATAATAGCCAGATTTTTCTTCAAAAGCTTCTGCTGGTATGATTGACATTAGTTCTTCTAAAAGCTCCTTATCTTTTATATCAAAAACTAACGCCACCGATGGTTTGATATCGTACGAAGCATTTGAGCCTTCAATATTAGATACAACAAACGCAATACTTCCTTCCATATTTTCAAGGAACTCTTGTGGTGTTACTTTACTCATATTCCCCATCGAAACCATTCTGTTGTCTTTAATTCTTTCAAATAATTCAGAGGGATTAATCGACAAAGCAATTAAACCTAAATTATCCTCAGAAAAGTGCGCTAAAATTGCTGTATTAAAATTGTCAGCTAAAACCTTGTTTTCATCTATTAACTCTTCAATAGATTGATTCCCTTTAAATGAAGCATCTAAATCTACTTGTCCTTCATCAAACGTTAAATAGAAAGAAAGATAGTTATCTGAAGCTATAATTTGATATTCTTCTTCAAACTCTTTAAACTCTATTTCGTCTTTAAATAAATTTGAAGATACCCACAAGCTTATATCTTTTTTTTCCTTGTAAAAACTTTTAAACCCATCCTCTTTAATCAATTGATTTTCTGGAGTTAAACCAAATAAATATTCCATTTTAGCTTGAAGACTCTTTTCATCTCCACGATAACTTTCCTCAGCTAGAATTAACAGTTTTTCTTTATCCCATGCAAAAGCAGTTCGTTTATCTGTCAAAGTATATTTATAGTTACCAGCATCTTTAATTTCATAGGCAGCACCTGATACCTCTAAAAATTCATTCATAAAATCAGTTAAAGCCTCTTCTTGAATAACGCTAAGTGCCATCCCAAAATAACGTTCTTCGTTTTCGTCCTCATCCAAATAAAAAGAAAACCAATCTTTTTCATAGTTTAATCCAATTGAAAGTGGCTTTTCAAAAATTCGATCAATCAGTTTAATTTCTTCCTTTTTTAAATCTTTTCGATGACTTCTGACTTTTTGAACTGTTTCCAATTGATTAGCATTAAACAAGTCGCCTTTATTAATGAGTTCAGGAATATTATAAACAGTAACTAAATTAGCTTCTTTCGGAAGTACGGAAATATTCTCTGGAGCTTTAGTACAAGAGGTAATCAAGAGTATAGACAAGCTAATAAATAGTGTTAAATTAATCAGTCTTTTCATTTTATTTTTAGGTTTTATTTTCAAGTTTACAAAGCAAAACTAATTGCTATTTATTCGATACAAACCTACTATTATTTTAGAAATAATAGTTTAGACATCATACGGAATTACTAACAATACAATTAACTTATTAGAGAACAAAATTGGATTCATTTTTTATTACAGCACAATTGTTCTAAAAGTCAAATTGATTCTTGGAGACTTTACATGTGTTGTAGGTGGTAAACGGTGCAACCAATAGGTTTGAGTAACACCTTTCATGACTAATAAACTACCATGTTCTAAGAGTAGCTTCACTTTTTCGTTGGTTTTCTTATGTTTAAAACTAAAATAGCGTTGAGCTCCAAAAGTTAAGGATGCTATTGTTGTATTTTTACCTAATGCTTTTTCATCATCACTATGCCATGCCATTCCTTCATTTCCAGTTGGGTAAAGATTGAGTAAACAAGAATTAAATTGACAATTTAATTTTTGCTCAACAATCGTCTTTAAATCAAGTAATTCCTTAGTCCATGGCAACCCATATTTAGTCGTTCCAGAATAGCGATAAGCAAACGCTTTGTCTCCATACCAAGCTACTTTTCTGGCTGTAACAATATGTTTGTTAAATAATATAGCTTCATCATTTTTCCATGGAATATTTGAGCGTAAATATTGATAATAACGTTGAGCTTGTTCAACAGAAACTATTCTACCGTAATAGTTGACAGTCCCATTATAGGGCAAAAGGTTGGTATTTTCATCAGAAAACAAATCCATTATTCGTGTTTTTTTGATAATTCCCAGGCTAATAAAGCTTGTTTCCTTGTTAGCCCCCACATATACCCTCCTAACTTCCCTGAAGTTTGAATTACTCTGTGGCAGGGAATCAACAAAGCAACAGGGTTTTTCCCAATTGCAGTTCCAATAGCTCTTGAAGCTTTAGGACGTTCTATTTCGTTAGCAATGTTTTGATAGGTAGACAATTCTCCTTGCGGTATTTTTAATAGAGATTCCCAAACCTTTAATTGAAAATCAGAACCTTTTAAATGTAATTTAAGCGCTGTTATTTCTGACCATTCTTGAGTATAAATCGCTCTAGCCTTACGATGAAATACTGTTTCTTGCTCTAGCAATTGAGCTTTTGAAAAATGTTGCTTTAGCAATGCTATTCCTTCTAATTTTGTAGCGATAAAATGCATAAAACAAACACCTTTATGTGTAGAAGCTATCAACATTAATCCAAATTGGGACTCAAAAAAACTATAATCAATTTTCAAGTTTTGACCATCATTTTTATATTCTGCAGGAGTCATTCCCTCTATTTTGATAAACAAATCATGCAATCGACTAGTGCTCGAAAAACCCGATTCAAAGCTAGTGTCAAATAAGGTTAAAGCCTCCTCTTTTAAAAGATATTTAGCATAGTTTAGAGTGACATATCTTAAAAATTGTTTAGGACTAACGCCTACCCACTCTTTAAACAACCGTTGAAAATGATAGGGACTTAAATTAACATAAGCTGCTAGCTCTTCTAAAGAAGGTTGTTGCTGATGGTTTTGATTTATATAAGCTATGACCTTAGCTATTCTCTTGTAGTTGATATCTTGCTGTTCTGCATTCATTGTTTCAAATCTAAGGTATAATTACCTTTGAAAAAATCCGTTTCTTGCTTTTATTTTTTAACTGCTCTATGCAATTTTATTATATCCGTTATATGAGTATAAACAACCACAGGAACAATTAAAGCAGGCAATAATACATACGGAGGATATTCCAATGCTTTATTCGGTTGATCAAAGGCAAATTGTTGAAATGGTAATTCAGCCGATAAAATACCATTGATTAAAATAAACAGCACTAAACCTAAACCAATCCAATTCCAAATCAATAATATTTTATTAGCTATTTTCTGTTTAGCATACAACCAACTCATCAATGGAGCTGTTAAACCAGCTATAATATCAAAATTTCGTCCTTCGAATGTCATCAGTTCGGGGATCATTTGATATTGAAATAAATAGAACAAACAAATTTCAACAGGGACTCTAACAACATGAGACAACGTACTGATTTTAAGGTTTCTGCCCTGTATTATTGCTTCTTTTTGTTTAGGCAACAAACCATAAACAATGGCAAGCGTTGATGGAACCAATACAAATGTGAAATGTGGAGGAAAATCATCTGTATCGTGATAAAACCCAGTAAATGCGATGAGCAATTGTAATAAACTACCAATAATCAAAAGTAACACTGCTTTTTTAGCATTTTTATTTGCTAAATGAAAGAATACAATTGTTATAATTGCTGTACATAAAAACAATGCATTGATAGTATATGGTAGCCCTTCTATCATTTATTTAATATTTTGAAAAGCTTGTTGGGTTAACTGCCAACGTTTTACTTTTTGTCTAAAATTAATTGAGCCTGGAATTGTACTATATTCTTCGATTAATGAAAAACCTAATTTTTCTAACGTTTTATTTGGCGCAGGATTATAAGCATAGGGTTCACAAATCAATTCTTGTAAGTTAAACTTTTGAAAATAGTTAGCTATTGATAATTTTAATAATTCAAGCCCAATTCCTTTTTGTCTATTGGCTTTTTCCCAAATGTGTAAATGCATTTTAGCAGTTTTCCCAAAGTTTATCTCATTAATGTTCGAATGGCCAATTGGTTTACCATCCAGCAACCAAATCAATGCGTAGGACTCCTTAACTTTAATGGGGAGACTTATTTGTTCAGTTAAGTATTTAGTCAACTTTTCTTCTGTAGGTACCTTTTCTAAGTCAACTCCCATAGCAATTAAGTGTTCAGGAGAAGATCTTAACCAATATTGAATGATCAGTGGAATTTCTTTTTCAGTTAATTCTTGTATCCTTATTGAATTATTCTTAACGCTCATTTTCTTTATACTGGATCTACATCAATTTTAACACGTACAGCTTTATAAGCGGAGTTCACTTGCCTTAAATCGGCTATTTTTTCCAAGATATAATCTTTCACTTGTTTAGTAGAAGCTTGGCGTTCATACTTTACTGTAACAACTTTATTGTAGACATTTTTAATTCTCGGTATTGCTCCATATTCAGGGCCTAAAACTCGATTCCCCAATTTCCCTCTTAAAGACTTAGCAAAAACATTACTTGCATCATCGACAACTTGTTTATCACGATGTCTTACCGTTAGGCGAATAATTCGATAATATGGAGGGTATTGAAAGTTCGAACGCTCATACAATTCTTGTGTATACATGCCTTCATAATCATTTTGCATCACTCTTTGGATAATCCAATGATCCGGGTTATGTGTTTGAATAATTACTTTCCCTCTCTTCTTGTTTCTTCCTGCTCTACCACTTACCTGAGCCATCAATTGATAAGCTCTTTCAAAAGCTCTATAATCTGGATAAAACAACATGTCATCAGCATTCAAAACACCTACTAAAGAAACATTATCAAAATCTAACCCTTTGGTGACCATCTGCGTCCCTACCAATATATTGATTTTACGTTGCTCAAAGTCACTAATGATATTTTGATAAGCATGTTTTGAACGTGTTGTATCTAAGTCCATACGTTGAATGACAACTTTAGGCCCTAAATGAACAGCCAACTCCTCCTCTATTTTTTCGGTCCCAAAACCTACCATTTTGATATCAGAACTACCGCACGCACCACATTTATTGGGCGGTCTCAATGTATAGCCACAATAATGACAACTCAATAGTTGAGTATACTTATGGTAAGTTAAACTTACATCGCACTGTGTACACATAGGAATCCAACCACAATCTTCACACATCCATTTGGGAGCATATCCTCTTCTATTCTGGAATAAAATAATTTGTTCCCCTCGTTTTAGTACTTCTTTCATCTCTTCCATTAAAAAGGCTGAAAAAATACCATACATTTCTTTTTTACGCTTAGCCTTTGCTATATCAGCACATTGAATTTCGGGTAATTGCACTCCTCCAAAGCGCTTTTTCATTTCTACTAAGCCAAAATTTCCTTCCCTGGCATTCCACATGGTTTCAATTGCTGGAGTAGCAGAGCCTAATAACACGTCTGATTTAAATGCTCTAGCTAACATTACAGCAGTATCTCTAGCGTTATACCTTGGTGCAGGGTCATGTTGCTTAAATGATGATTCATGTTCTTCATCAACAATGATTAGTCCTAGATTTTTAAAAGGTAAAAACACCGCTGAACGAGCGCCTAGAATCACATCATATTGGTGCAATTTATCGTTAAGAACTGCATTCCAAATCTCAACGCGTTCATGTGGAGAAAACTTTGAGTGATAAACTCCTATTCGATCCCCAAAATACTTTTTTAATCGGGTTATAATTTGGGTCGTTAAGGCTATTTCTGGCAATAAATACAATACTGTTTGTCCTTTAGCAATATATTTATTCATCAATTCTACGTATACTTCCGTTTTACCACTTCCTGTTACTCCATGTAACAAACAAACCGGTTTTTCTAAAAAGCTTGCTTCTATTTCACTTAATGCTCGATGTTGATCTTCGGTTAATTGCTTAACTTCTATTCGATCACCTTCATACTTTTTTAATCGACCTACTTCAACCTCATATTCTTGAAGAATTTGTTTATCGTATAAACTTTTAATAATCGCAGAGGACACTCCTGACTCTTGCAGTAAATCAGCTTTCTTTACTTCATTTTTCACCCCAAAATGATTACTCACTTGAAGATATTTTAATAACAGTTCTTGTTGTTTTACTGCTCGTTTTAGCCCGTCGAAGATTTCTTGTAATTGTTCTTCAACTTGAATTGAATGATGTAAGGTTACATACTTTTCTTTTTTCGGTTTGTATACAGCTTTGATTTCCTCTTCAACAACGATTACCCCTTTATCTATTAAACGCTTAACAATTGGATAAACTGTTTTTCTATCAATTATTTGTGCTATCTCAGCAAGATCTAAAGTCCCTCTAATTGACAAGGCATCTTGAATGATATACTCATTATCTGTAAGTTGAACTGCTTCGCTTTCTTGATAATTATCATTGAGTAAGACTTTTGTTTCACTAGCTAATTTAAAACTACTTGGTAATGCGGCAGTCATTACCTCACCAATATTACACATATAATAATTAGCTATCCATTCCCACAATTTTAATTGAATTTCAGTAACAATAGGAATATCATCTAAAATATAGTCCAGCAGTTTGGTGGTATAAGGAGGGATATTTTCATGCACCTTTCTTATTATTGCTGTATGCAATTTATTACGCCCAAAAGGAACAATAATACGTACACCAGGTTGAACAAACTCATTTAGTTCATAAGGAACTCTGTATGTGTATAGATTGGGAACTGATAAGGGCACAATCGCATCAACAAACAAGGTTTTTCTCTCCATTCTATTTAATTCTCTAAAAACGAGTACAAGGTACAATGAAGGTTGGTCAACTCGAAATTAATTGTAACTTTTTTCTCGTTTCCGTCAAAAAAAGAGACAAAAAATAAATTGTTAACATTTTTAACACAATAAGCTTTCAAATTTCATTGCTAACCACTAGTTTTACTCGCATGCCAACGGATCAAATAGAACAACTACTTTCAGAGATTAGGGAAAGCCCTGAAAATATCAACACGATATTGGCCATTGCTATTGATCTTTTTTTACAAGTTAAACAAGATGAAATCGCTGAATTAATCTTAAAAGCTGTTCCTGTTTTTGAAGAAATAGAACACACTAATGACCTCAGTTATTACATTTCTATTTTTGAAGCATTAGATTTAATCCATTCAGGTAATTATTTTTTAGCTTTAGATAAATTAAATGGTACACTTGTTAGTACAGCAAAAGATGAGAATATAGTTGCAGAAGCTGTTGTATATTGTTTAAACGGTATTTGTTATAGAAGTATTGGAGAGCATGCTTTTTCTTTATTTTATCACCTCAGATCCAATGAACTGATTGAATATAACACTGCTTTTATAAAAGTAAGGCTAATAAACATTTATCAGATTGGTGAGCTACACACCGAAGAGGGCGATTATGAAGCAGCGATAGAGTTTTTGATGAACACGATCAAAACAGCTAAAAAGACAACAGATACAGACCCTATAAAATTTAGAACATACAGTGGTTTGACCAATGTTTTTATTAAGAAAAATAAACTAAGAGAAGCCGAACAATGCCTTTCTCATCAACGTTTATTTATGGGAAAAAACTTAGTCAATCAATCACGATATTATTCCGACAAAGCCCTTTTCCTTCAAGCCTCTTCCGCTTACCAAGAAGCTATTTCTTTTGAGTTAAAGAGTTTAAACATACGAGAAAAGCTGGAGAAACATGATGCTAAAGTAAGTTGTTATATTTCTCTAGGAAAAAGTTATTTTAAAATAAAAGCTTATGACAAAGCCATTGAATACGCCGAAAAAGGTTTGGAGTTAAGCATTCTCAATAATACCAAAAACAAAGTGCTACTTTGTCATCAATTGATGGCCTCTATTTATAAAGCAATTGATAAGAAAGATATTGCTTTTTACCATTTAGAAGAATACGTTACATTAGCCGACCGAATCAAACAAGAAGAAAGAAGACTCAACAACGAAATCAAACAACGCATACTCTCTACTCAAAAAATCATGTTTGAAGAGTCATTAAAAGAATTATCTTCAAGTATAAGATATGCAGAACGAATTCAGAGGGCCATGTTGCAACCAACAGAGAACCTTAAATCTGTATTACCAGAATCTCTTATCTTTTTTAAACCTCATAGCGTCGTAAGTGGTGATTTTTATTGGTTTGGAAATGTAGATGGAAAAACAGTCATTGCCGTTGGTGATTGTACTGGGCATGGTGTACCTGCTGGTATGCTGACAATGAAAGGGCACGGGATTCTGACAGGGATTGTCTCAGATAGTAAAATAACTCAACCAGATGAAATTTTAAATGTATTAGCGGAGAAGTTTTACCAGGATTTAGACTATGAAAACTCTAAGGTTGAAGATGGTATGGATATTAGTATTTGTACAATTGATCAGGAAAATCAGAGCATTTTATTTGCTGGAGCTAGAAGTCCATTATTAATTATTGACAATCACCAAGCAACTAAAATACATGGAGACAGAATTAGTATTGGAGGAGCTTTAAAACAAGAAAAGTTTACCTGCCATAAAATAACCATTTCTAAAACAGCGAATTATTTTATGTATACAGATGGTTACACGGATCAATTTGGTGGAGAGAAAAACAAAAAGTTTAAAAACCCAAATTTTGTTCGTTTACTTCTTGAAACTTATGGACATGGTGCAAACTATCACCTCAATAAGATAGAAGAAACATTTATGAATTGGAGAGGTTTAAATCAAAGAAAATTAACTCCTCAAACTGATGATGTTTTAATTATTGGCTTTTCAATCCAGTAACTCTCGATCTTCTAAATCTTTAATAATCATTTGATTTAGCATCTTATATATTTTCTTTACATAAAGAATCTTAATAATCTTACGCATTAATTTCTTATTTTTAGAAGTATTTTTTTCTTCTTTTAAAGACAGGTTGAGATGGTCAATTACAGCTCTTATCCTTGTCTTAATTTCCTTTTCATAAGGTTTTAATAAAGTAGAAGATACTTTAGGCCTTTTTATTTTTGAAAAGTAGGTGTCGTCATCCTCCAAGATCGCTATATCTGGAACAATAGGCAGTACAGGAATCTTAATCGTTGTCCCTGCTTTACTGATTTTATGATAACGTAAAAATTTTTCTTTTGCTTGAGGAAATTGGTTCCAAATCGAACGAATATTATCATAATTAATGCCTACTTCATCTGATTTATTGACGGGAAAAAAGTATTTATACCTTAAAAAGTTTCTGGCATTTTCTCTTCCTAATTGATAATCGTGTTCTCTAAATTTTCTAGAAAGTATCCCACCAAAAGCTTTTAAGCTTGATGTTGCTAAAACTTTAGCATCTGGAATAGGTTTACCATTTTTGACACGTTGTGTAGGAAAAATCTCTCCAATAACAAAATCACCTATATTCTGATTGGTGATTTCATCTCTTTTTGTCTTGTTCCCTCCCCATAAAGTAGTGATGATATCTTGTGCAAAGGGCAGCATTTTCCACCTTGGAGCATAATGATCTTTTTGGGTATCATAACGATTAGGATAAGGGTCTATTTGAATCAACCCAAAAGTGTTGTCATGTATTGCTGTTCTTTTTGACCTCAATTCTGCTATAATTTGACCTATTGGAGCATTATTCATCGCTCCTCCATCAACGGTCAATGACTCAAACTGATCATTAACATGTTTAAAGACATTTTCCCAATCGGTTAAATCTTCAGCTAAAACAGCTTTTTCTCCTATTTTAATATTTTGATAACGACTAAGGATACTTTTTTTTACTGAGGCTAACACCAAATCCTTTGAGAATAATTCATTACTAAACATTCTTGGACTTAATCCAATAGGGAAAGCTCCAGTCGCTTGGGTTGCAACTTTTATTTTTTCAACACTTTCTTCAAGGAAGGGGTTAAACCAAATGTAAGCTGAAGTTTTATTTTGTTTGGAATGTGAATGATTTTTATTAATGTTGAAGAATGAGAAAAAGCTGTGTTCATAGGTTACATAATCTAATGATTCAACATCATCTTCTTCTGTCTTATCTTCACTTTTAACTCTTCTGTAACTCGTATATTCTGACCCCAAATCTAAACTCAACGGAACACCATTGAGTAAAGCATGAGATAATATTACGCTGAAATCCTTTGATAGATATGGTGGTAATCCCATTACTGACTCTTGAAAATTTCCAGACAATTCAAAAGCCCTTTTTGTAATGTTATCAATGAATTGACTATTCAATAAAGACGGTACTCTTTTTAACTTAGTAATATCAGTACTATCTAACGCCTTACTCAAGGTCTTTTGGTTATTATCATCATCCAGGTTAACCCATGCATCATACAACAATTCTTGCTTACCAAATAATTGTAGCAAAAGCATGATAGACGACATCCCTCCTGCTGAAGTCCCTCCTACGGTAGAAAGTTCAATATAAGGATTAGGAATATTTTCGTTATCTTTTTGAACCTCCCATTGATTCAATACTTCTATAATATAATCGATTGCTCCTGCTGTATATGCACCAGACGTAACTGCTCCTGGCATACATACTCCTAATTGAAACTTTTTCATTTGTTGGTCGTCTAAATTTAATGTCCTAAAGTTAATTAACCAGATTTAAATATTTCTATATCATCAAAAAAAATAACTTTGCACTCGTATGAAGATCAAATACATTGATAGAGCATCTGGAGATACAAAAACAGAACATCCACCAGCTGAAGGATTGTTAAAGTTTTTATATGATAATCCTTTTGGTAAGACTTTAGCTCTTCCACTTATTAAAAGAAAGCTTTTATCCGAAATCTATGGTCGAAGAATGGATGCTAAAACTTCAATAAAAAAAATAAAACCTTTTGTTGAAGATCTAAATATTGACATGACTGAATCTTTACTCAAAATAGATCAATTTAGCTCTTTCAATGATTTTTTTTATCGAAAACTAAAACCAGAATCCCGTCCTATTGGTGATGGTTTTGTTTCTCCTGGAGATGGTAGACTACTTGCTTTTGAAAATATTGACTCCATTCACTCTTTTTTTGTGAAAGGTCGAAAATTTACATTATCTGAATTTTTGCAAGATCATAAATTGGCAAAAAAATATGAGGGAGGAACACTAATTATACTTCGCCTAGCTCCCAATGATTATCATCGCTTTCATTTTCCTTTTGATGGGACACCTTCTGAGGTTACTAAAATTAAAGGAAGCTATTTTTCAGTATCTCCCTACGCCTTAGCCAATAATTTTACAACAGTTTTTTGTGAGAATAAACGTGAGTTCTGCACATTAACAACAAAAGAGAAAGGAGACTTGTTATTAGTACCTATTGGTGCTACCATGGTGGGAAGTATTATCGAAACTTATCGTCCCAATGCCTCCTTAAAAAAAGGAGCTGAAATGGGGTATTTTGCTTTTGGAGGGTCTACAGTTGTCGTTCTTGCCGAAGCAGGAAAACTTACGATAGATCAAGATATATTGACTAATACCGCCAACCAAATAGAAACTTTTGTTAAAATGGGTGAAAAGATTGGTTCATAAAAAATAGGACTATTTCTTTGTTCTTTTTTTAATTAATCGTAATATTGCAATATAATTATTATGGGATTAACAAAAACAAATCTTTTTACTGACGAGCAAAACAACATTGCTGTACTTGCTAAAGCTTTTGGCCACCCAGCCAGAGTAGCTATACTTCAACACTTATTAAAGGCAAATGCTTGTATCAACTCCGACTTAGTCAATGAACTAGGCTTAGCACAAGCCACAATTAGTCAACATTTAAAAGAATTGAAGAACCTTGGTATCATACAAGGAACTGTTGAAGGTGTTTCTATGAGTTACTGTATTAATTCTGAAAAATGGAAAACGATAAAAGAAACCTTTAATAACCTATTTGATCAACTGATCTGTTGTGACGATAATAATTGTTGCTAAAAAAATTTAAAACAAATCATCGCAATATTGCAATAATATAATAAAAATAATTCACTATGAAATTATCAGAATTTAAATCGCTATTAAAATTACAGGACAAGATTGAAATTGAATTACCTAATGGAGAACTTGTTCCTAGGCATTTTCACGTAACAGAAGTAGGCCAAATTAACAAACGTTTTATTGATTGTGGAGGGACACTAAGAAATGAAAGTGTTGTCAACTTCCAACTATGGGAAGCTAATGATTATGATCATCGCCTTCACCCTCAAAAGCTTGTCAATATTATAGAGTTATCTGAAACTCAATTGGGCTTAACAGATGAAGAAATTGAGGTAGAATACCAAGGTATTACTATCGAAAAATATGGGATTTCTTTTGATGGTAACCGTTTTATTTTAACTTCAAAAGCAACGGATTGTCTAGCAAAAGATAATTGCGGAATTCCTGTAGAAAAAATAAAAAAACCATTAGCTTCAATTACTAATAACTCATGTACGCCAGATTCTGGATGTTGCTAAAAAATAAATTATGACAGATCAACTTCAAGCAATTATTTCGAAATTAGATTTAAAAAATATTGCTAATACAAGAAAGAAAGAACTTCAAGTTTTAATTGACTACATTGACTCTAAAACAACTATAAATGAGAGCGTTAATTTAAATTTCATTTGCACTCACAACTCTAGAAGAAGTCAATTCTCTCAACTGTGGGCGCAAGTTGCTGCAAATTATTTTGGTGTTCCAGTAAATAGTTATTCTGGTGGAGTTGAAGTAACAGCTTTTAATAATAGAGCTGTAGCATCTATTATTCGAATGGGTTTTGATGTTATAAAAGATCGTACAGCGAATAACCCTATTTATAGCGTTAAATGGGGCTCCTCTTCTACTCCATTGAAGCTATTCTCGAAGTTGTTTGACGATGACAGTAATCCGGTTTCAAATTTTGCTGCGATAATGACATGTTCTCATGCTGATGAGAACTGCCCATTTATCCCTGGTGCGGAAGCAAGAATCCCTATTAGATACGAAGATCCTAAAGCATTTGACAATACATCATTAGAATCTAAAATGTATGATCAACGTTCGATAGAAATTGCTACAGAGCTATTTTATGTCTTCTCTAAGATCAAAAAACAATGAATAAAATGCCTAAAAAAATCGCGAGGTTTGAAAAATACTTAACACTATGGGTTAGTTTATGTATTCTGTTGGGCATTTTATTGGGGAATTTCTTTGAACCTGCATTTGTGAATTTAAGCAATTGGAATATTGGTTCAATAAATATTCCTGTAGCAATACTGGTTTGGTTGATGATTTATCCAATGATGGTTCAAATAGATTTTTCATCGATTAAAAACATTTCTAAAAACCTTAAAGGATTGTGGATTACGCTAACAATAAATTGGTTAGTAAAGCCTTTTACAATGGCTTTCTTTGCTTACTCTTTCTTTTATTTTCTTTATCAAACCTGGATTACACCTGAAGAAGCAGAGCAGTATTTAGCAGGCGCTATATTATTGGGAGCTGCACCATGTACAGCTATGGTTTTTGTATGGTCATACCTCACTGATGGAGATGCCAACTATACCCTAGTTCAAGTTTCAGTAAATGACCTTATTTTACTCGTTGCCTTTATTCCTATAATAGCATTCTTGTTCGATGTTTTTGAAATCACGATTAATGATTCTATAGGTTTGCCCTATAAAACACTCCTATCTTCTATATTAATATTTGTTGTATTTCCATTAGTCACTGGATACATTTCCAATCGTTTTTTAATTAAAACAAAAGGAATTACATGGTTTAAGTCGATATTTCTAAAACGGCTAAAACCACTTTCAGTAATAGCTTTATTGTCGACCCTTATATTTATTTTTGCGTTTCAAGGTCATACAATATTAGCGCAGCCTCTAACCATTTTATTGATCGCCATTCCCTTAACTGTTCAAACATATTTTATTTTCTTCTTAACTTGGGGATTAGGAAAATATTTTAATTTAAAGCATAGCATCTGCGCTCCTTCAGCAATGATTGGTGCAAGTAATTTCTTTGAACTTGCTGTTGCAATTGCAATTTCCTTATTTGGCCTAAATTCTGGGGCTTCTTTAGCCACAGTAGTAGGAATACTCATAGAAGTCCCAATTATGTTGTCGCTGGTTAAACTAGCCAATAATTGGAAATATTAATTCATTGATAAACTACCTAAACAAGGAAAAATGTCCAAAATAATCCTCTTTACCATTATCATATAAATTTTTGATAGTAATTTTCCATGAGTATACACCATCTTGAACAAGTCTACCTTTATATTTACCATCCCAACCCACATTGGGTGTATCCGTCATAAATAACAAATCTCCCCAGCGGTTAAAGATTTGAAACGAATAATCATTAGGATCAAACCCTGCTTTCATAACTGGGACATAGATATCATTGTGACCATTAGCATCTGGAGTAAAAGCATTGGGAACATAAAACAATAATCGATCAAGAACCTCTATCTCATTTTTAGTTGAATCAGCACAGCCAATTTCATTCTCAACAATAAGTGTTACTTGGTAACTTCCAGGTTCGCTAAATGGAAAACTATGAGATGGATTTTCCTCTACACTATTCTCTCCATCTCCAAAATTCCAATAACTTGAAAAAGTATTGGTCGAAACATTATTAAAATCAACATGTGGTTCATCAATAAAAATATGTTGAGGAGTTGAAGTAAAACTGGCTACTGGCCACTCATGTACCTCTATTAAATCCGCAAGTTCTATACTCGAAACACATAAATCATCATTGATAATCATCAGGGAAACATCATAATTCCCCCCTGTCTCATATACTGTGTTAACATTTCCACAGTCTAGAACTTCTACATTACCTAAATTCCAAAAGCAGGAACTATTATAAAGGTTAGTACTTAAATTCAAAAAATTAACTGCTAAAGGAGGACACCCAACAGTAGTTGATGGCTGGAAATTTACTGTAGGATATTCTACTACTGCTATTGAAACTTTTGCAGTATCGAAAACGCATGGTTCTGGTGCTTCAACAATATAATTAAAAGTATAAACTTCTGAATTGAGGTTATTAGCTGAAAAAACACCATTATTTAATTGCCCTGAGAGCATCATTGAAGTTTCAGTCCATAGACCATTAGGAGTTGCTCCAACTTCTAGTAAATCATTTAAAATAACTTGATCTGTAGCACCATTACAGCTTCTTAATAAAGAGTCTTTTCCTGCATTAGGCTGGTTATTGACGATCACTTCAATCAAAGCGGTATCGGCAGGGCATTCTTGACCGTTAACAACAAATAAAAATTGATACATCCCTGGAGCACAATTACCAACAGCTAATACTCCAGTATTCAAGTCAAATTGTCCAGATACAGGTGCTATTTCAGACCACTCCCCATTTGTGTTTACACTCAACAAATTATTCAAATCAACTTCGTTTTCACTATTACAAGAAGCTACGATATTATTATCTCCTGCATTGGGAGAAAATCCTGCTTCTGTAACATTAATCTGACGAACAAATTGAGCACACCCCTCTAATGTAACAGTAACACTATAAATACCAGCTTGGCTTACATCTATTGTTGGCGTAACACTCCCATTATTCCATAAATAGCTCGCCCCATCAATGACTTGTCCAATCGTTATATTTTGCCCTTGGCAAATAATAGTATCATACATATCATAATTTATTGACGAAACAGAAATATTATCAATAGTTCCAGTAGGTCCCGCCTCTTGGTCATAAGCCATTCCGTTAATATTATTGGGGTTCGATTGATTATTTCCACCGGGGGTAAACCCAGCGTTTATTCCTTGAAAATCTTGTATGGGAATCCAATTTCCATTGTTTCCCAAATCACGATAGCAAACTGAAATCTCACCTTGTCCTCCATTTGCTTTAACATCAACAAATACACTATATCTGCACCACTCTGGTGGCCTAGTTGTTACAGCGACTATAGCACCTGAAGCATTATGAAGCCTCAAGTTCTGTTCAGAGGTGCTTAACCCAAAACTTTGTTCATTTGCGTCAACTGAGGAACAGCCATTTGAAAAATTACCATCATTGTTTTGATCATACCCCAAAAAGAAAGATTTTCCCCATAGGTTTCCTGAGAAGTCAAACTCAACGACTAAATATTCTGCACCTAAAAATGTTGGTAGCGCCCATGACAAATCATTGACTCTACTAGCATAGCCATGTTGACTTCCAAAGCTCCAGTTAACACATGACAACGCTTTTGATCCTACATAACTACCTGAATTCGTTGTTGAATTTACAATTGGTCCCAATTCAGTTCCTTGAACTGGCGGACATACATTTCCATTATTCACAGTTGAATGACTACTTTCTACAACCCAATTATCTTGACCATGAATAGGTCCTAGCGTCAAACTTTCAAAATCATAAGTTGAAGTGACCAGTTGACTTGAAATTGGGGTAGTAAAAAACAACTGAGAGATAAACAGACAACATAATTTATCTATCGATTTTTTCATACTAAAAGCATGACGCAAGTAAAACTTGACAAGTTGCTTAAACTTTAGTACTACAAAGCTTTATCCTTGTACAAAAGCTAGAGCAAAAAAAGACTAGATAAAAGTAGTTTTTAAATGCTACCCCTACATCAAGATTCCTCTTTTAGATTGAATTGCTGGAGGTAATTCTGTTTCTCCTAACATTTCTCTTAAATCAATTTCAATTGTTCTACTAAGTGCCAACATAGGAATATCATTGGCCATTCCTTGAAAAGGGTTTTCAGAATAGTCTCCAACCAATTCCATCATAATATAGACCCAACCAATTAATGCTGTAATTGGAACGGATAGCCACAATGCTAACTCTCCAACTTTTAATAGTTCTGGCATCATACTAAATGGTAGAAAAAAGATAAAAATTCCAACAAATACTCTACTTAAGTTAGCATACTGTCTAGGTAAAGGAAACTTTTTAATACGTTCTGCTTTTCCTTGATGTATATAAAAATCATAAAGCGTTTTAGACATATCCATGTGACGAAAATCATCTATTACAGCCGCTTGTCTCAAGTCTCTTAAGTGACGAGACTGTTCATTAATAATTTGAGTTGCTGTATTTTTATGCTTTAATAAACGTTCGTATTCTTCTTCAGATAAATATTTGTCTAGGCTTGCTTCTGTTACTTCATCAACAACTAATCCAATCCCATATTTTTCTCGATAAAGCTGTGCTACTTTTCTAACCCCTCCGCGTTGATTAATATGTTCCCAAGGTGTTGTTTGTAAGAGTTGATTTCTCAATGCATATAACCAAGCTATATGTCTATAAATCAACTTCTTTTTAATTGATGCGATTTCTTTTTCTGATAAATGATCTTCGTTAAAGTTGTTGGTAATATATCCATCGACTTGCATTCCCCAAGCACGACTACTATTGACAATGGCGCCCCAAATTTTACGAGCTTCCCACATTCTATCATAAGCTTGATTATTCTTAAAACCAACAAAAAAAGCTACAGCTGTACCAATTACTGAAGTTGGCAACCAAGGGATTACAAAATCTAAAACTTTATAATCATATAAAGCAGCTACTATCCCTGAAAAAGCCATTAACCATATCATGTGAAACCATGACATTTTTAGTGTTCTAAAAAAACCTAAACTTCTTCTTTCTATCATATTTTTAATTAAAAAATTAAGACTCCAAAACTAAACATTTATCCATGAATAAAAAAAAGCACTTATTTTAAGTGCTTTTTCATCTTTTTGATGCATATTTTATTTTACTTCTTGCATTTTTCTCATTTGTTTTAACAGCATTTTCTTTGGCGTCAATGGAATCATGTTCATCATCATTTTTTGACCAAATGTAACCCCTGAAATAATATCTAGTTTACCCGACAACATACCATAATAGCCATCTAAAGCAACACTTTTTGCTGAAAATGTTTTATTAAACAACTCCGTTTTATCCATCCCAGATGTTTTTGCAAATTCCGTTTCTGTTGCTCCTGGCATTAAATTGGACACTGTAACATTGGTATCATGTAATTCTTCAGCTAAACCATTACTTAAAAAGGTCACATAAGCTTTGGTTGCAAAATATACTGCCTGTAATGGTCCTGGCATTAATGATGCAGTTGAAGAAGTATTTAAGATTTTTCCACTATTTTTTGCTACAAAATCAGGTAAAAACTGATAAATCATTTCTGACAATGCAATCATATTTAGTTGCATCATTTGATGTTGTCTCTCCCAAGATAACTCATGGTATTTCCCTCTTAAACCGAAACCTGCATTATTGATTAAATAATCAACCGTTACGCCAGCTGCTTTAACATCATCATAAATTTCTTTTGCAATTCCTGGCTGACTTAAATCTTTTACTAAAGTCATTACTGTTATACCGTGTTTATCTTCCAACTCAGCTTTTAAGGCATTCAATTTTTCTTCTCTTCGAGCTATAATAATTAAATCTCCTCCTTTTTCAGCATGAATTTTAGCTAATTCTTTACCTATTCCACTACTTGCTCCAGTGATTAATGCTACTTTTTTCATTGTTCTCATTTTTTATTTGATGATTCCTTCATCGATTAGCATTTGAAAAGAATCTTCCATCGTTTTTTTCATAGGTAAGAATTCTATCCCTAATTCTTTCTTAATTTTAGAGTTGTCAGCTTTCCATGGAATATTGACATTGTTTCTAATGAATTTACGGGTAAACAATTTATTAACCATTGGTCCAAAAATCATTAACATCCATTTGGGTAAAGCTTTTTTAGGTATTGGATATTTGTCACCATATTTAGCTGCCAAAGTCAACCCCATTTCAACAAAATCGGTATTGTGAGCAGAAGTGATATAACGACCATGTGCTGCTGGAGTATAACCAGCTTTAAAATGTGCCTCAGCGACATCTCTCACATCAACTAGACCTAACCCCATTTTTGGTGCTCCCATTTTCATTTGCCCATCTCCCATCATTTTCAAAATATTCATCGACTCAGAAGTTGTTTGATTAGGATTTAGAGATGGCCCCATAACTAAACTCATGTTGATGGTTATTAAATCCCATTTACTTTGAGCTTTTGCGATTTCCCAAGCTTTCTTTTCTGCCAATGTTTTGGAATAAGCATAAGGTTGATAAGTTAATGATGCTGTAGTATTCCATACTTTCTCTGTAAGGACACCTCCTGGTGCATTTACTGCATCAATAGCATCAGTATATATTGCTACACAACTACTTGTAACTACAACACGTTTCACAGAATCAACTTCATTCGCTGAATTTAAAACATTAGCCGTTCCATTTTCTGCTGGTTCTATTAATTCTTTTTGTGGGTCTTTTACGCTTGTGATAAAAGGCGAAGCTGTATGATATACTAATTCACAGCCCTCCATAGCCTCTTGATAAGCTCCAGGCGTTAATAAATCAGCTTTAAATAACTTTAACGCTCCAGGTGCATTTTGTGCGATTTGTTTTAAGTGCCCAACTTTTTTATCATTCTCAGGACTTCTCACAGCAGCATGAACAGTGATTCCTTCTTCTAATAATTGTTTAACAACCCAACTTGCAACATAACCGTTGGCTCCTGTTACTAATACTGGTTTTGTTTTATCTATGTTTACCATAATGTTTTTATTTTCTACAAATTTAGGTCAAGTAAACATTAAATATAAAACACTAATTACAGATTGTCTAACATTATTTACGGAAAAACATTTAAAAATCTGGTTTTAACCACCTGTTATATAAACTAGTACTAATAATTTTAGATAAACCTCTCCAACTAGGTTTGAACACATAATTAGAAACATTAAGTGCTAGTTTAAAAAATGCGTTTTTATTGGTTCTCAATAAATGATGAATAGACATAAACTGGTCAACTAAAATTGATTTTTCTACTTGACTTATACCGTAAATATTTGAAAAATTTTGATCTAAAGCCGCTTCTGTCCTATGGTTTGAAGTAGAAAAATAAGGGTTCAACAACAATAAAGGTAAGATAGAATTTACTGCGATATTTCTATATTTTATCTTTTCAATGCTTCGATTTAGCACATGTTCAAACCTTAGTTTAGTTGCATCATCAATAATAAACATACATCCTAAGTCTCCGTGTAAGTTTTCGTTACAATACATCACTGCTTCTTCAAGAAACTCTTCGGGGTTGGGAGCTGTATTTAATGTTGTTTCATTTAAAAATTGGAAAAAGGCTTCATGCTGATGACTATAGTCTACTTCATCACTATTGGTTTGGGTAAAGATAAAATCACTGTATTTATATTTACCAAATTCAGGATGAAGAACCTCTGTTTGATTGATATGTGCTAAAAACTCTTGTCGAGAATCTAATGAAGAAGGGTAATAAGTTCCTGCAGCAGGAGTAGTATTCGTAATTGCTTTTTTTAACTCCATTAAAAACAAATGTCTTTGTTTCCATTTTTTACAAGTTATAATTGTTTGTGGCCTACCACATGTTGCTCCTCCATTAAGTTTTGCTACTGTAGCTATTTCATTGGTCTGATGCTGTATTTCTTCCAGTGACCAAGGTTTAATCCCTGGAACAATAATTACAGGATTATTTCCTCCTGTTTGTGCTACCACAGTAATATTAGAATGCTTTTTTATTGTCGTAGCTGTATTTTCACTTCCATGAAAGTATATTTGATGCAAATCATTTAATTGAATTAATTGTTCTTCTTCATCTACATCACAATAAGACAATACTTTTGCCTGATTTATTGGTTTAAACACTTTTTTCCAAATTCTTTCTATCCCCTCATTGAGTCGATGTGGTTTATGAATAACTGCTTTGTTTTCAAGAAATATTGCTTTTAAGATTTCTAAGTTCGCACTCGTACTTCCAGAACTAATTATTGCTATAACTCCAGGAGATTTATCGAGGGGATTAATCTGTTGGGGTTGGCCTTTTACATGGAGATAAAAAGCTTGTGTAGCAGTTAATATCCTGTCTTTAAAATTTAATGGTCTAATTCTTACCCTACAATTAAAGTCATCTAATTTTGAGACCAAAAACGGTTGGGGCATAAAATCTTTTAATAAAGTTTTATAAAGATTAATCAATGCGTTGATTAAATAATCTACGGGGGCCATTGTTGCTAAATAAGATTCAGGACTAAAATAGAGTTGCTCTCCCATTAATCCATTTTTCAATCGATTTTCTTCATGGGCTAATTCTTTTTTGTAAGTCTGTAAATTACGCCTTACCTCCTCTAATAATCTTATTTTGTATAGAGGAGACAGGGTAATCCATTTGTTGGGGGTTAGGTAGTCAAATGCATCATTTGGTTTCATGATATTTCGGGGTATTTATGTCTTTTTCATACACTAAAGGTAATATTAAACTCCCTTTAATAACATAATAAATATCATATTTAAAACTGCTAATTGTAATGTTTAGCCCTAAATGCATTAGGTGTCTCTCCTGTTTTCTTCTTAAATAAACGGCTAAAGTAATGTGGGTAGTTAAAACCTAAATTAAAAGCTATTTCACTTACATTATCATTCGAATTCAACAATTGGGTTTTAGCCAAATTAACAATATAATCGTCTACGTGCTCTTTGGTGTTTTTTCCTGTTTCTTTTTTTAATAAATCACTTAAATAATTAGCAGATAAATTAACCTCTTCGGCAAAATATTTAGTTGATGGGAGTCCAGTTTCTAATTGTTTTTCTTCTTGGTAATACTTTTTCAGAGCCTGTTCAACTTTACTTACTACATCTGAATTACTGTTGGCACGTGTGATGAATTGACGTTCGTAAAAACGTTTAGAATAATTCAACAACAATTGCAGATTAGAAACTAATAATTCTTGACTATGTTTATCAATATTTTCACCCAATTCGAATTCTATATTTTTTACACAGTCTATTAATATTTTTTCTTCTTTATGTGATAAATGTAATGCTTCATGTACAGCATAATCGAAAAAAGAGTAGCGATCTATTTCCTTTCCTAAAGGAAAATTACGAATCAAATCAGGATGAAAAAATAATACAAAGCCATAACTACTATCTACAGATTCAGTGACAGTCAACACTTGATTTGGAGCTAAAAATCGCAATACTCCCTCTTCAAAGTCGTATTGGTTTCGACCATATTGCATTCCACAATCTCCATCTTTTAGAATTATATAATATAAATTAGATACTGTTTTAACATTAAGATACTCCTTTCTATAATTAAAGACTTTTGCATCAACGACTCCAATTAAAGGATGCTGGGGTTTTCCTAAACCTAGTACATTAAAAACTGCTGTTACAGAATTGAAGTATATTATATCATCATTTTTCATCATTCTTGTATAGAAATTAAGTTCAAAGTTAATTTTTAATTCATTGTTTATGTAACACATATCACTTATTTCATAGCACAAATTACTAATTTTGCATCATGAATATGAAGCAGTTTAAACGATTAGATAGTATTCTTGTTAAAAATTTTAACGGAAAGACAGTAAATCTGTTAGAAAAGCACACCAACACTCCTCTTCTATTAATCATCTATAATAATCAATGTTTAGGTTGTACTGGGAGAGCTATTCCGCTTGCATATGAATATCAGCAACAATATGATCGACTGCAAGTTATCGGAATTCATAGCAACTTTAACACGAATAAAGTAACTGAACAAGATATCAAAAGTATTTTCACGATAGACGAACTTCCTTTCCCTATTTATATAGATGAGGACCATCAAGTGTTTGATCAGTTTAACTCAGAAGGTACTCCACAATGGATTTTAATTACTTCAAAAGGGATGCTTTACCGTTCAATATTTGGTTCTCAATTAAATGTTCAGAACCGGTTAAGTTATGCCATTGAAGATTTAATGCATCAATAAAAAAAGCTTCCAATATTTTGGAAGCTTTTTTATTTACATTTGAATACTGTTTTTATTTTCGAATGGCTCAGGTATATTTTGAGTTTCTTCATCTATAATTTGAAGAATATCTCTTGTGATTCCTCTCGAAATATTAGAAATTGGAACATCATTAGGCGATCCTTCAAAAGGATTCTCTCCTGCTAAGCCAATTCTTAACATGGTATTAAACACCCAAATAACTATTACAGTAAATGGAATATTTAACCATACAAAGTATTTCCCTATAAAAGAACTTCCCTCTAATATGTCTGCACCCATTGTTGCAAAAGCAGGAATAATTGCCATAGGTAGTAACCACATAAAGATATGCACAAAATGGTAGCCTATACTTCCATATTGTTTAGGGTATGGAAAGTTTTTAATTCGTTCAGACTTACCTTGCAAAGCTGTTAACTCTTGGAGTAACTCTTGAAGTTTTAACAAACTAAAATCCCAAAGTTTTTTTTCGTTTGTCAATTTTCTTAAATGTTGAGATTGGAGACTAATAATTGCATTCGGTTTATTATCCTTAGTCATTACATATTCAAATTCACTTTCTGATAAGTATGGTTTAAGCTCCTCTTCTATTGGCGTTGTATACTCTGGGACGTTATATTCGAAATTAGACTTCTTTCCTATTGCTTGATAGGTAGCTTCCCATTCTTTTTTAGTTCGCATTGCATATCTCAATGCTGTCAACCAAGCGATATGACGATTGGTGATTATTTTTAGCTCAGCTGATTCATCTTTTAAAGCTTCAGTCCTATGCATATAGAAGCTATCTTTTACAGTGATAATTAATGTTCTAGATGTATTTACGATTCCTCCCCAAATTTTTCGCGCTTCCCATATTCTATCATAAGCAGCATTGTTTTGAAACCCTACAATAAAAGCTACAGCAGTACCAATTAAAGCTACAGGAGACAAAGGTACTTGCAACCATTTGACATCAAAAACCTCATACAAAGCGGTAATTACTGCAGTGTATGCGATAAAAAATAGAATCTCGCGTTTAGTCCAAATAATAACGCTTTTAAATGAAAACCTTCTTTGTATATACATTGTTTAATCTTTTAAGTAAAAGTAATAATTAATTTGATATCTTAAATTCGACTTTGATAAGTGTACAATTCATAATATCTTCCTTTAGCTTCTAGTAATTCTTCATGCTTCCCTGACTCTTTTATATTTCCATCTTCAATAACTAAAATTTGGTCAGCTTGACGTATGGTACTTAAACGATGTGCAATGACAAATGTCGTCCTGTTTTTCATTAATACATCTAAACTCTTTTGTATAAAAGTTTCACTTTCTGTATCCAGGTTTGAAGTCGCTTCATCTAGAATAATAATTTTGGGATCGGCCAATAAAGCCCTAGCTATAGAAATTCGTTGCTTCTGCCCTCCAGAAAGCTTTACTCCTCTTTCTCCAATAACCGTGTCTAACCCTTCTTCAAATCGATCAGTAAACTCATCTACATAAGCACCTTTTACGGCTTCCATTAATTGATCTTCAGTAGCATTAGGTCTAGGGAATAATATATTCTCTCTAATGGTTCCTTCAAAGAGAAAATCATCTTGTAATACCACTCCTAAATGTTGACGATAACTAGCTAAATTTACTGTTTCTAAATCAATTCCATCTAATAAGACCTTTCCTTGATTGGGTGCTAAAAATGTCGCGACTAAACCTGCAATAGTTGATTTACCAGAACCAGAAGATCCTACCAAAGCGGTAACGCTTCCTGCTGGAGCAGAGAAATTAATTCCATGAAGCACTTCTTTATTAGATTCATAGCTAAAATAAACATCTTTAAATTCAAGTTCACCTTTTAATTCCTGAATAACCTTCGTTCTTACTTCGGGATTATTCTCTTCTTCCATTTCCATGAGTTCTTGCGTACGATCTAGTCCAGCTAAAGCTTCAGTTAACTGACTTCCTATATTCCCCATTTGTACGATAGGAACAATCATAAATCCTAAGACTCCAATAAAAGCTAAAAAGTCACCTGCTGTTAATGTTCCTCCAGCCATAAAATAGCCCCCTATTCCCATAATTCCTGCTGAGGCAAGCCCTAAAAGTAATGTAGCAGAACTTTGAATAAAGGCATTAGCTGTTAAACTTTTTTTGATGTTTAAAAACAACTGTTCTACTCCTTTTTCAAAAGTTTTACTTTCTTGTTCTTCGGCATTAAAAGCCTTAATAACTCTAACTCCATTTAACGTTTCGGTTAGTCGTCCTGTTACTTCAGCATTGATTTTTCCTCTTACTCTAAAAATTGGGCGGATATAACCAAAAGCTTTTAGGGCGACTAATGCAAATACTGAAATTGGCAGTAAAACAAACAGTGTCATCCAGGGGTTAATACTAATCAGAATCGCAAAAGCCCCTATTGCAGTAAGGGAACCTCCAATTAATTGAACAAATCCAGTTCCAACTAAATTACGTACACCTTCAACATCGTTCATTACTCTTGAAACTAAACCTCCTGACTTATTGTCATCAAAAAAATGGACTGGTAATCTTAATAGCTTTTTGGCAACTTTCACTCTCAAAATTGAAATCATGTGTTGTGCTTCTACACTCAGAAGCCTTGTTAAAGCAAAGGATGTAGATGCTTGAACAACTAGAGCACCACAAACTACAATGAGCAAATTAACCAATAAATCCATGTCCTTATTAGGGACTACTTCATCAATCAAAATCTTACTCGCATAAGGTGTAATCAACCCTACAATACTTCTAATAATAATCAATATTAATCCTATTGATAAATATTTCCTTCTGGGCCAAATAAATGTTTTAAACGCCCACGAAAAGGATACTTTCTTTTTTTCAGTCATAAATGACCTATGACTAAGATTGAGCCAAAATAAAATCTCTGTCTATATGACAGATTGTATCCTTATAACAAACTTATAATCTCCGGAATCCAATCTTCTTAAAATAAGAATAAAAATTAAAATCTTTTTTGCCCAGAAAACTCCATAGCTTCCCCTTTTCCAAATCCAAAACTTAGCCCAAAAGTAATGTAACGACCTCTCATACTATAAACATATCGATCAAAGCTAGTTTGATTGGATTTAAATTCTCTAAACCTTGAAGCGAAGACATCACGAACACTTAAATTTGCATTTAACTTCCCTTTCAACATCTTTTTTCGTACTCCTATGTTCATATAAGCATTATCACTATATTCTCCTTGAACAGTTTGATAACTAGAATTATAGTTTCCAGCAACTTCTAAGGTAATATTTCCTTTGAGTTTAACCTTGGTTGATAATCTTGAGTACCATTTATCACCATTAAAATCGAAACTTACATTTTGATAATTTCCTCTTCTTATAAATTCGTTATAATTAAATTCCCCAACAAAAGTAATCCACTTTATTGGCGTATATTTTGCATTAAGCTCAATACCTGTGGAATTATTTGTTCCAATATTTTCTGGTTGAGTAATGGTCACATTATTTTGAAAGTCAATAATTCTTTCAATTACGTCTGCTGTTCTCAAATGAAACACTCCAATATTGAATGAAACTTTATCGAAACTGTAAATCGTATTGATTTCAAATGAGTTAGAATATTCCGGAGTTAGATTTGGATTACCAGTCGATAAGTTAAAATTATCTCTAAAAGAGTTAAAAGGATTTAAATCCCACAAACGAGGACGATAAATTCGTTTAGTATATCCAGCTTGTACCGAAGCTACTTTATTTATTTTATAGGAAGTATGTACACTAGGAAACAAATTGGTATAATTTCTACTATTTGACTCGTTTGTATTCACTAATCGGGTATCTAAATCAGTGTTCTCAGCCCTTAATCCCCCTTTAAGTCCCCATTTATCTGTTTCATAGGCCAATGTACTGTATAGCCCTAGTACCTTTTGGTTAAAGTTAAAGGTGTTATTAAAATCTGTATTAGCTATCCATGAATTAGCTATAAAATCTGTAACCTCATATTGATTATAGACATTGTCTATTATATATTGAGTTCCTGTTTCGAAAGTAGTCTTTTTTGAAAACGGGTGTATATAATCTAATTTAAAAGTATATTCATTTTCTTTAAAATCTGTATTTGCCTTTTGTAAATCATCTTCAGTCAATGTATTGGTATAGCTATTGGTAAAATCTGACGTTTTCTTTTTACTAAATGAATTTCCTGTTGCACTAAATAATAAATTTTGTTCTTTATTTTTCTTGAACTCTTTTTTGTACTGTAATTCATATTCCCATTTAGGATTCGTAGCTCTAGTTAGCTCAGTCCTGTTCCATTCTGGGGTTACATTAATTGGTAATGCTGAGTAATAATAATCTTGAGATGAATTTTCTAATTCATCTTCAAATGCATAATGCCCGGATATTGTTAAAACATTACGCTTATTGAAATGGTAATCCATTCCTAATATTAAATTGAAAAATGTTTCATTTTTATCACTTTCCCCAATAGAAGTAAGTGTTGTATCACTCAAATTATTACGATTGTTGGATTGGGTGTTATTGAGCATTGTTCTTTTACCTATTCCGAGCTGACTGAATAGATTTAATTTTTCTGTTCTTTTATTTAAGCTAAATCCTAAGCTATGATTGTTGGGAATACCTGTATTTATGGTCACAGAGCCATTTAGTCCTTTTTTTTCAGATTTTTTTAAGACTATATTAATAATCCCGGAAGTCCCCTCAGCATCATACTTTGCTGATGGATTAGTTATGACTTCCACTTTTTCAATCATATCGGCAGTGATACTACCTAATGCATTTCCTTCTTCACTTGCCAACACTGAGGGTTTTCCATTAATTAATATTTGAACTCCTTGATTCCCTCTAAGGCTAATTTGACCTTCTATATTGACATTAACAGAAGGTACATTGTTTAAAACTTCAAGAGCACTAGCTCCTGTACTGGTTAGATCTTTCCCTACATTAAAAACTTTTTTATCCAATCTAAAAACGGTTTGAGATTGTTCTGCTTCCACAAACACTTCATCTAACATGTCATTATCTTCATACAAGACAATTGTTCCTAAATTAATTTGATCATTTTCTACTACAAAAGTATTTAATTGTTGTGTTTCAAATCCAATAAACTTAAATTCAAAATAGACTTGAGTAGCTTCAATTGTCTCTCTAAACTTCCCCTCATTATCTGTGGTTGTTCCTGATTTCATTTCATATGTTAAAGAATCCTTTATTAATACGGTACAAAATGGAACAGGTGATTTTGTTGCATTATCAATAACATTTCCAGTGACTATAATTTTATTTTTTTGAGCTAAAACATGAAAACTAAATACAATAGCAATAATCAACAAAAAATAATTTTTCTTCATGACAAACAGTTAAATTACACTACAATTATCTCTTTTTATTTAAAGAATAAAAAAAATAAGCCTATAAACGACATTTATAAGTGTATCAACACCAAGTCACTTTTTGAAAATTACGATTAGTGCTGTTTATACTTGTTTTTTTGTCGTTTAAAGACGACTTTCATTCATGCTTTAATTTTACGTTATATTTGGTTTATGATCGCTTCAAAAAAACACCTTAACGAGTGGCTATTTCAACTCTTTGTAATTTCAGTGCTCTTTATCTTATTTTCTTTTGATAAATATGATAATTCAGGGTTTGAGTTAAGAAAACTTTATTTTTTTATTTCTTATGCCATCTATGCGCTAATTATTGGATACGTACTTTTGCCAAAATTCTTATTCAAAAAGAAATATGGTGCATTTATAATCTCAATATTAATCGTTTTTTCAGCAGCATATTATCTTGAAGAATTCGTTTTAGAAAAAATATTTTATCACGATAAAAGAGGTCAATATGTTTCAGGTGTTCTAGTCACATTATTACAAATATTTCCAATTGTAATAACTATGGTAAGCTTTAAACTTGTATGGGATGCTTCGAAAAAACAAATAGAATTTGAACAATTAAAAACCATAGCAAAGGAACATGAACTCTTGTATTTAAAAGCGCAAATTCATCCTCATTTTTTATTCAATCACCTAAACAATCTCTATGCACACGCTATTGAAGAATCTAAAAAGACACCATCTATTATCCTAGAATTATCATCTGTATTAAGATACATGCTTTATGACTGCAAAGAAAATTTTGTTTCACTATCTGATGAAGTAACACATTTAAAACACTATGTAGTTTTAAACGAATTACAGATAGAGGGGCGTGGTCAAGTAATATTCAATACTCAGATTAACAATGAAAATTATACGATAGCTCCATTGATTTTAAACGTTTTTGTCGAAAATGCATTCAAACACTCTACCTCAAGTCTAGATCAAACTATTCATATTTTTATTGACGTTAAAGTAGACCAAGATGGAAAGCTTTATTTTAGCTGTAAAAATAGCTACTCTCCTACCACTAATGCTCAAGGGCTACCAAGAGGTATTGGATTAGAAAATGTTAAAAAACGATTAGAAATGATTTACCCAAATAAACACCTACTTTCCATTTCTGCATCAAATAATGAGTATAATGTGAATCTAGAAATCCAATTAAATAAATTATAGTATGAGAACCTGTATCATCATTGAAGATCAACCGCCAGCTCAGAGAATACTAAAAAAGTATATTCAAGAAATTGATACATTTGAATTAAAGGGTACTTTTTCAAATGCTATTGATGCGCTAAATTTCATTAAAAAAACACCTGTCGACTTAATTTTTTTAGACATTCATTTACCTAAAATATCAGGAATTGATTTTTTACAAAGAATTAGCCAATCAATACCTATAATTTTAACTACAGCTTTTCCTGATTATGCGATTAAAAGCTATGAGTTTAATGTTGTTGATTATTTATTAAAACCTTTTTCTTTTCAACGTTTTACCCAAGCTTTAGCTAAAGTTCCACAAGAAAATGATGTAAATACACCAAAAAAAAGCTTCTATTTTAAATCGAGATATGATTTAATAAAACTCGATGAAGACCACATTCTCTATATTAAATCAGATACCGACTTTACAAATATCTTTACGAGTGAAAAAAAGTACTATAGCAATGAAATACTTAAACAGTGGCTTTTTAAATTGGGAGAAGCCTTTTGCCAGGTGCATAAATCATATATCGTTAATACTAATCATATCTTAAAAATAAGGGGAAACGACATTTTCTTAAACGACAATTCAACTATTCCTATTGGTCGTGCATACAAAGAAAAATTTATCAAAAAATATGTTAGAGATTAGTTTTATACACTTACTATAACATCTTCTTTAAAACTTCCTGAACAGTAAACATTTTTATGATTTTGCTTTTAGGTAAATCGATATCATCATACGCACTGTTGTAGGAATGTAAAATAACTTTCGATTCATCTTTATGCTTTTTAATAACCTTTACTAAACGATAATCTTCTGTAACTACAACATAAACACATCCATAGAAAATTACAGAGATGTCTTTGACTTCCTTTATAGCAATTTTATCTCCTCCCTCAATATTCGGACTCATGCTATTTCCTATGACTGGCAGAATAAAATCTGCTGAACTATCTGGAATAACATAACTTGCTGTTGGTTCCAATAATGCATTATCTAACCAAAAAGGTAACTCATTAGAAGTGATGTCAACTTCTCCAAAGTATGGAATTACAGCTACATCAGAACTTAAAGAATTATTTTTAGTACTATTTTGCTCATCAAAATAACTAACAATATCTACATCTAAGACTTTATTTATTGCATCAATGTATTTGTTGGGAATAGACTTTCTATTCAACCAAACACTAACACGAGTTCTAGGTAAATTGAGTTGTTCTTCCAACTCTTTTTGTGAGATCCTCTTCTCAAGCAATAATCGTTTGAATTTGTGGGTATCAATATTCATAGTAAGAATATATTACGTCAAATTTGGAATCTTTTGTAATTTTCATTACTTTTGATTACACATTTTTTTACGTCTAACACTACAAATATAATAGAAAAATGACTACTCCACACCATTACAAGTACAATATTTTAGAACTCCTCAATGAGCTATCTGTAAAGCAAAACAAGATGGCCAAAAAAGTATTACCCTTAGCGCTTAAGATTAGTAAACGTACATTTGAATTATACTGCTATATCAAAATAGGTGAACGCAATAACATCTCACCTGATAAGCTACAAATTATAGCGCAGTATTTCAATTGCAAAGTTGACGATTTATTAAATGAGAAAGTACCTCCAATAAATTATGAACTTCTATTAGAAGAAAGTAAATAAAGACTATTTTATTCTTCAAAAAAAGAAAAACACCATAACCTCATGGCAATATGCCATAAAGCGTGAAAAAATGTACAAAATTAATTACCCCAATAACAACTACAATGAGAAAAATTTTCCCTATAGAAGAGCTAGGAGTTTTACTAAAAACACAAGAACTAGTTCACAAAGTTTACCCCACAAAAAGTATCAAAATTTCAATAGAAATTTTGTCACTTCCGAAAGATACTATTATTGCTTTTTTTGAATATGAAAACCCTAATATGCTATTTATCTTTGCTCAGCAATACGAATTTCTAAAGCATTATTCATCACTTAAATAAGCTTCCATTTTTTTCAACAACAAGCTTGTACTTGAATTCTTGCCATATCAAACACCTTAGTGTTTTGATGATCTAAAACAATAGAGAGTTCAGTACAAGCTATTACTACTGTTGTATAAGCAGCATATTTATTCATTAGTTTATTTAAACGTTTAATGATAGATGCTGATGCCTTTCGTTGGTAAATCAGTTTTCTACAGTTGTCAATAAACTCTTTTTCTTTTGGATCTGGAAAAGTACAATGAATTTTATGTTCTTTTAATGCATTAGTCAAATAGCCTTCTTGCATCGTATAACTTGATCCAAAAATTACCACCTCATGAATCGTTTCTATTTGAAGGGCTTTTATGGTCAATTGAACTGGATGCAATAAAGAAAAGGGAAGTTCTGTTGTTGTAAATAACTCATCTAGTGTCTCATGGATCGTTATATTTGGTACCAAAAGATGCGTAATATTTTTTATTGGTTTTAGATACAACAACAATAATTGTTTTAGTTCTTCAGACGGACGAGGTAATAAATTATTTAAACGTTCAAAATCAGTAGGAAATACTGGTAAATTAACCTTTTGTTCTCTTGCTAGCTTTAAGTACAATTGAGTAGAATCCTCAGACATCCCTAAAATTCCTATTTTCTTGTTCATTACTACTGTTTTTCAAAAATATAATTCGAAAAGTAACCTTTACGATCAGTTAATTTTCCCGTAATTTTCCATGCAGTATTAGCTGTTATTTTTTTTAAGATAGCATCATTATACTTTCTAGAAATTTCAGTATGTATTTTTTCATTAGCTTCAAATTGAATCACTAAATCTAGCGCTTTAATTGTTACTGTTTGTTGTTGAAGACTTTGGATGGAACTTTTTGCCACTCCAATTTCTTCGTCATACTCAGGAGAATGTTTGAATTTTGACAGATCAAAATTGGCATCAAACTCACGATTGATTCGTTCCAATAAATTCAAATTAAAAGCACTCGTTACTCCATTTGCATCATTGTAAGCTGGTAAAACAATGTTTTTACTTTTCTTAAGGTCAACGCCTAAAACTAGCTGATCTCCTGTAGATAAGTTATCGGCCAACCTTTGTAAAAAAACATTAGCTACGCCATCTTCCATATTTCCTATATTAGAACCTAGAAAAAACAGCACTTTAGGATAGTCTGATTTTTTTAAATCATGGAGAATTTGAAAGTAATCTCCTTTTTTGGGATAAATTGTTGTTTGAGCTAGCTGGGTAGCTACCGTTTCCTTAATCTGATCTAATGCTTTTTGAGAAATATCTATTGGGATATATTGATACTGATACTGTTCGTTTTCTAAAACTTTTAAGAACTCAATTGTTTTATAACCATCTCCAGCTCCAAGCTCAATCAATTCAAATGGAGTTGATTTTTTTATTTTTAATTGCTGAATAATAGCTCTTGATCGCAATTGAAAAATTTCTAATTCAGCATTGGTTAAATAATATTCAGGTTGCTTCATGATTTCGGAAAACAATGAAGAACCTCTTTGATCATAAAAGTACTTAGATGGAATTCTTTTAGGAGATTGACTAAATCCCTCTTTAACATCTTTGGCAAAAACTTGATTCATTTTACTAATCTTATTCCGGTGAACTGCCATCTCTCGTTGGCATGAAAAAAATTACGATAACTTACCCTACTGTGATTAGGAGAAGTTGCTATTGAAGCTCCTCTAAGAACCATTTGGTTCACCATAAATTTACCATTATACTCTCCTATTGCACCTTCTGCTTTTTTATATTTTGGGTAAGGCAAATAAGCACTGTTCGTCCATTCCCAACGTTTTCCCCAATTGAACTGCTTAGCAGCTACTTCCCATTCAAACTCGGTTGGGAGCCGCATCCTTTTCCATTCAGCAAAAGCCATTGCTTCATAAAAACTAATATGCTTCAAAATATGTTGAGGGTTGATTTGCTCAAAACCTTTTAAGGTATAAGAGCACCAATCCCCTTTAACTTTATGCCAATACAAGGGAGCCTCTATTTTATTCTTTTGGACCCAACTCCACCCTTCATCTAACCAAAGATTAAAATCAGTATACCCTCCAGCTTCTATAAATTCTATATATTCTCCATTAGTAACCAATTGTTGAGCTATTTCAAACTCATGTAAGAACACTTTGTGCACCCCCAATTCATTATCATAACAAAAATCAGATCCTTTATACCCTATTTCATATATCCCCTCAGCGATTTTTATTTGACCCGAAGTTTCATTTAATTCATGATCCAATAGTAAAGTATTCGTATCGTAAACTGGAAATAAAGGATTCTGCCCAAACATATATTTAATATCAGTCAATAATAATTCTTGATGTTGTTGTTCATGGTTTAATCCTAAAGTAATAAGCTGCTCTATTTCAGCTGCAACTTCCTCTTTTAAAAACAGTTGCATTGCTTCATCTACATGTTTACGATAAGTATATACTTCATCGACTGTTGGTCGAGATAAATTCCCTCGATTGGCTCGTAAAACCCTATCCCCAGCGTTATTATAATAACTATTAAATAAATAAGGAAAATCAATATTATAAACTTGATAATCTTTTAAATAAGGCGCTAATATAAAAGTCTCAAAAAACCAAGTTGTATGTGCCAGATGCCATTTTGCAGGACTTGCAAATTCAACTACTTGAACAACATAATCCTCAGGCTTTAATGGCTTACACAGCAACTCTGTGTATTTGCGTATTTCCTGATACTGCTTTATTAAATTCATAAATTATTAAAACTTTCCTGTATTTGCCCATTCACTTCTTGGAGGAATAGGTTCCATATTATCCCAATGTTCGACTATTTTACCATTTTCGACTCTAAAGATATCAAATATACATATTTCTTCCATGTTATGTATTACTTTTGAAAAAGCTACAACATAGTTCCCTTGTCCCATTACTTTGAAAACAAAATCATAATTAAAATCTTCGTTTTTTATAAAACTTTCAAGATTTTCAAAACCACTAGAACGATTGGCATTGTGCTCAATAAACTGTTCCTTTGAAATATATTCCCCTAAGTTCTTAGCATTTCTGTTTTGAAAAACATCAGTTAAATACATTCTCACTAGCGCTTTATTTTCAGCTGTTTTTTCATGGTCTTCAATTTTAAACTCTCCAAAGATTACATCATTTCCCGTTTTGGTCTCTCCAATCTCTCGATAAGGAGCTATGACATCCCAATGTTCAACTATTTTATCATTTTCATCGGTATTAAAAAGATCAGTAGTAATCCATTTAGCAGCCCCATTATCTATATCTTGGAATACGTGTACAAAAACATAATTTCCATCTTCAATTGCCCTAATAATTTGAATATCACGTTCGTTTGTTCGTTCTAAAAACCCTTTAAAAAAGCTTTTAAAACCTTCCGTACCATCTGCAACACCTGTACTGTGTTGAGTATAGCGACTTCCAGTATAGATATCGACAACATCTACATTTCCTTCCTTAATTCCTTTGAGGTAAAGTCCTTTAGCATTTTCTAATTTTTTACTCATAATTATTCTTTTAATTAAACATTATTTAATATTACTCATTATCAATTATTTACCCTAAAAATCCAGGTTCAACTTTTACTATATCCAACTAAAGTTTATCAAATTTGTTTCACATTACTGATGTAACTGCGATATCCATTATCCCGCTTTTTTTTGAATTACTCAGGTAATATTACTTGCCTAATTTTGGCTTTTTGAAAGTGTACCATTTTACCTCTTATAATGGCACTTCCATATAGAATGTTTTGGTCATAATTAATCAATAAAGTGACATAATCACCATAGCCTTTTTCGAACCATGAAACAAAGTGTTCATTGTTTTCTGTTTTCATATAATTGTATGGAAACTTCCCCCACCACTTGTTTGGTTTTCCTCCTGTTCTATATTGATAACTCATCCCTCCTTTTTCAAATTTAACCGCATATTCATTTCCTCCTGAATAAGTATAGTGCATTTCAACACCCTCCAGATTTTCAGGGACTTTTATATTATTTTGATTGGATGAATTTTTACACGAATATGCAAAAATGACAAAAGTAAATAGATAGAAAAAAACTTTCATAGCTTCTTGTTTTTTAATGATTAATATTCACAACAAAACTACAAAGCCTTCCTGTTTTAATAAAGGTAAAAGAATAGTGAAAAATGGTAAAAATAAAACCAAGACTATAAGTTCACCTTATAAGCTTTGGGAGATATTTGGGTGTGTTTTTTAAAAAACTTTGTAAAATTAGTGACTTCATCGAACCCCGCATCAAAGGCTATTTCTTTTAAACTCTTGGAAGTACTCTGAATAGCACGTTTGATTTCCAATAAAACATATTGATCAATAAAATGTTTTGAAGTATTGAGTGTAAAGCTTTGAACTATTTGATTTAAGTGTTTTGTAGAAATTGATAACATTTCTGCATAGTCTTTAACATTACGTGTTTTTTTATAGTGATTTTCAACCAAGGTTTTAAACTCAAAAAACAAAGCATAATGCGTTTTATTACTATCGCTCCAATCAATAATACTAGAAAGCTGCTCTATCTTCATTAAATACAACTCCATTAGCTTTGCAATAATATTTTTCTGAGCAATAGACTCTTCTTTATTTAACTCTTCAGAGAATAAGTCTAGAAACAATGGATTAAAAGAACAATTTTGTATTAAAGGTTGAGAAATATGGTAGTTGTATAAATGTGAAATCAACTGTATTGAAGATTTTGAGAAATATTTTAACACAAAATCTTCAGTAAAAAGAATCAAATAGCCTTTATAACCTAACTGACCACGAAAAGCATGAACCTGACCTTTAGCAACCTTAACAATATCGCCGGCTTGGATATTATAATTCTTAAGATCCACTTGATGAATACCAGCACCTTCTGTTACAACTAACAATGCATAAAAATCAATACGATGGGGTTGTTTAGGATTGTGATTAGGAATCTCTCCTATCCTAGCAAATAAACTATCCAATTCCAAGAACTCTATATCAGTTGCATTCTTACTACTATTAAAAGCTATATTTGGAATATTATTCAAAAGGTGCAATATGATACTATTTATGGCCTAAAGGTAAGAAGTTTTTAATAAGCACTAAGAATTTAAACCAATAGTTTAAAACATTACTCAACTAACCTTTTATTCGAGTGCCTAAAGTCATCTCATAGTTGACATCTAATGTCATTGGAACCCCTTTATTGATCATAAAGTTCAACACATTTTGTTGATGTATATTCAATTTACTCTCTTGCCCAGCAAATTGAATTGCCCACACTTGATGAATATACTCGTTAACAGCTGTAACCTTGTCGTAATTTCCATTTTCCTCCTTATTTTGTTGGGAAATATCATAGGTTCCTGCATTGATATCAGCATCCATATTAGCTCTTAATAATCCACCTTCCTTAAAGCTAAAATCAGCATCATATCGATTATAAGCTTCAGTTATTGTATGAAAGACTTCTTCCCATAATGCATTAAAATTATTTGGCCTCCACGTTGAAGAATTAAGCTGATTCAATGTCCACCCTTTACCACTATATGTTTTTATATATGGCCATTTATTTGTTTGCATTGCCATTGCATATAGTCCTTTGTTTTCTAATGCCTTGGCTACAGAAACCTTATTAACAAAACGTTTATGACCAGAAACGAATAACATGTTTTCTTTAAGGCTATGGAGTAAAGCTACTTTGTCATCATCTACTACACCATCCATATCTTGGTCAAGAAAATTACTAAAAAGTGTTACTGAATGTTCAAAAACCTCTTTAGCTGTAACATCACTCGACGTCTCATTTGCATTGGGTTTTTGGTTGCTCGAAACAATATAAAACCCATCTATTTCATGAACATAAGCACACCTACTTTTTAAATAAGGTTCTAATTCCGTAATCCTTTTTTCTTTAGAGCAAGAAGAGATAAACAATCCTATAACGGTACTAACCATCAATAAAGCTACTTTTTGACTTACAATCATTTTTCACTGTTTTTTGTTATACAGTATTATGAACGATAAAAAACTCTAGATATTTTAAGGTTTATTTTATTTCCAACTATTTATTCTTTAACAAAACCAAAATGTATACATGAAACGAAAATGCGTATAAGAGCTCTCCTTTGTTGTCTATCTACCTTTGTGGTAAACAATTTAAAACAAATAATCATGAGTAATCAATTTGGTAAACAAGGATGGACGCCTGAAAGAATCAGTAATTTAAAAGGAAAAACTTACGTTATAACAGGTACTACAAGTGGAACAGGCTACGAAGCAGCAAGAATATTATTATCTAAAGGAGCCAAAGTTGTGATGCTTAATCGCAACCCTAAAAAGTCCGAAGATACTATAACAATGTTAAAACAAACACTCGGAAATAACATTGATGTATCTGCTATTAAAATGGACTTAGGAGAACAAAACTCTGTAAAAAAAGCTGCTCAAGAAGTTTTAAATACCGTTTCAAAAATCGATGCTTTACTTTGTAATGCAGCAATTGCTCAAACCCCAAAACATTCGTTAACTGTAGATGGTTGGGAAGCTCAAATGGGCGTAAATTATTTCGGTCATTTCACCCTTCAAGGATTACTATTCCCCTTAATTGAACAATCGAACGGACGTATTGTAACAGTGGGTAGTATGGGCTATGATATGGGGATCAAAGCGATAAAGTTTGATGACTTAAATTGGGAAAAAGATTACACGCCTAATGACGCCTATAGCCAGAGTAAATTAGCGCAAATCATGTCTATGTACGAATTAAACGATAGGTTAAAAAAAGCTGGAAAAACTACTGTAAAAGCATATGCTTGTCATCCTGGCTCATCTAGAACATCTCTTATCTCAACCAACGGTAGTTTTATGATGAAACTAATTTTTGGAATTATGAAAATGACCCCTTTAACACAAACTGCTGAAAGAGGAGCTTATCCAGAATTGATGTGTGCTACTGAACCCAATTTGGATGTAGAACGTTTTTATGGCCCAACTGGTAGAAGCAATTGGGTTGGCCCTGTAGGTGCACATGAAATAAAACCTCATGCCAAAGATAAAACTGCAATGAAAAAACTCTGGGAATTATCTGAAAAAGAAACAGGAGTTATCTGGGCTATATAATTTAAGAGCAATGACTATTTTAAAAACTTCAATAGAATGGGCTAAAGATGAAATCTTCTCCTCATGGGTTTTTATCTTGTTTGGGCTTTTATTTTTAATTGCTTCTATTGGTTTTTGGCAATTAGGTAAAACGGAAATTGCTAAAGCTTTTATTGCTCCAATGCTAATCGCTGGCTCAATACTTCTAGTCGCAGGAGTCAGTTTTTACTTCTCCAACAAGTCTAGACTTATCAATTTTGAAACTGCCTACCAAACCAATCCAGTTGCCTTTGTAAATACTGAAATTGAACACACTGAAAAAACAATGAGAGCGTATGAAAAAATAGCTTTCAAAGTTTTCCCTATTATCATAGGAATTGGGGCACTAATCTTAGTTTTCATAGATTCATCAACATGGAGAGCAATTATTATGACTATCTTAGGATTATTAATGCTTATTCTATTGATTGACAGCCATGCCCACGCTCGACTAAAAGCATACCATAAACAACTACAACAAGAACAAAATATTTAAACCAACAATGGAACATTTTAAAACACTTTCAGCATATTTCGATTACATGCAATTACCACGACCTGAACATCCAATGTTTAGTATAATGTCTGCAACTGGAAATAGTTTCCTGCCCTGTCCAAGAGTGAGCTCCCCTCCTATTACCAACGACTGTTATACCATTAGTTTAAAGAAAATTGTTAGTGGAACATTAAATTATGGACGAACAAAATATGATTTCACAAATGGGGTTATGTTCTTTATCGCACCTAGACAAGTTTTACAATGGCAAAGCAATGCTGTATTTGAACAAAAAGGTTTTTCCATCAATTTTCATAAAGACTTTATAAAAGGTACTGAACTGGCTGAGCAAATTAAAAAATATGGTTTTTTCTCCTATTCAGCTAACGAAGCATTACACCTCTCTCCTAAAGAAGAAAAGCAATTAGAATCTATTGTTGAAAATATTGAGTTAGAATACCACAACAATCATGATGTGTTCAGTAAGGATATCATTATTTCGCAATTATCAACACTTTTAAAGTATGCCAATCGTTTTTATGAACGTCAATTTATAAATAGAAAAGAACTGTCAAATGACTTGCTGGAACAGTTTAATTCTCAATTAGAAAGCTATTTCCAATCCGGCCAACTACAAGAAAATGGAATTCCATCTATCGAAGACCTTGCAGAACAACTCTCTGTAACACAACGTTATTTAAGCGACACCCTAAAAAAAGAAACAGGCAGAACAACTACAGAACACCTTCAATTATTTTTAATAGATGAAGCAAAAAACATGTTATTAAAACCTAATAAAAGTATTGCTGATGTCGCTTATGAACTAGGCTTTGAATACCCTCAATATTTCTCCCGTTTATTTAAGAAGAAAGAAGGGGTAAGTCCTAGTAAATATATTGAACTATATAAGTTGAATTAACTATTCACAGACAACTTTTTGAAACCATACATTTTCGACTCTATTCATATCAATAAAAAAACCAGTAATCGTTCCGTTATTATCTCTAGCATACCTCGCTATTGCCATACCTGACCAATCAATAAGATCTCTTTTTAAGATGTTAACCGGAAAACTTCCATGCCTACTATGATCCCCTATTAAATGACCATTCTGAATTTTTATTTCATAAAATGTCTCTAGTTCTTGACTATAAAACCTACCTAAATAGCCCCGTTTTTCTTTTTCAGTTAATGGTCTGTTGTCGTATGCTTCAAAGACCTCTATTCCTCTATTCCCATCTTGAACAATCATTTTTTTCTGCTCTCCATATTCGAACTGAACAATTACTTGTGCTTTAATCCCTCCTATCACAAATTCATTGTCATTGGTCTGCACTAGCTGTGATTTTATTCCATTATCTCGTAAGTACCATAACGTATCATTTTCGTAGTAAATTTTTCGTGGATAGTTTTTCTTGGTATTCCAATAATCACCAACTACTTTTTTAGCATTTTCAACATCTAGAGGTAATGGTTTTAAGGCAATGGGCTTCTCTCTTTTGGGGCTTTTATTTTTTAGTAATAACTTCAAAAGTTCCATTTGCTTTTGTTGAACAGTATAAGCAATAAAATTAGTCAACAGTACGATAGTCATTTCCTCTTCAGGATAGTACTCAGCATAAGAAAGAAAACCTGGAATTCCTCCTGAATGCTGTATTCTTTTATTACCAAAAAACTCATCAACAAGTACACCAAAAGCATACTTATTTAATTCACCATTATTGAGTGTATCTGTAGTTTGTAATAGTTCAAACGCCTTTTCCCATCCTTTGGCTGGTTGCTGAAAATTACTCATCCAAATAGTTAAATCCTCCGCTGTTGTGTAGGTATTAGAAGCTCCTATATTCAAACTTATATTTTCAGCTAATAAGAATTGGTTTTGCCCCATCTGATTATAAGGTGTTGCCACTTTAGAATTAGCATTAGTATTGGTTTCATCTATAAAAGTATGCTTCATATTCAAAGGTTCAAAAACATTGGTTTTCATCCATAATTGAAAGGGTTCTTGTGTAATATGCTCTACAAGTTTAGCCAGCAAAACATAATTGGAGTTAGCATACATAAACTGTTCACCTGGAGAAAAATTCAAACTGTTTTGTTTACAGAGATAATGATAATCATCTTCGGTTGTGATCGCATCTCCATCTCTCCAACCGGCTAATGCAAATAACTCTGGAGTACTTCTAAATCCACTTGTATGGTGTAATAAATGACGAATGGTAATTATTTGTTCAAACTCCTGTAGTTCAGGCAGGTATTTTCGAATATCATCATCAAAAGAAAGTTTATTTTCCAGGTAAAGCTTTACAACTCCCATAGCTGTAAATTGCTTAGAAGTTGAGCCGATATTAAATACCGTCTCGTTAGCATTGGGAACCTGATACTTTACATTTGCTTTTCCATAAGCTTTAGAACAGAGTAATTCTCCTTTTTTCTTAATCATTAGTACACCTCCTGGATGTCCTTCTTGATTCCATTCTTTAAAAATTTGATCAATTTTTAGTTCTAATTTTTGACTATAACTTATGGACACTAGAACAAGTGCAAAGGCTCCTACTACTATTTTTTTCATGATGATTTGATTTTTCTTTCAAATAAATCATGAAACAGCTGATACAACAAGTTTAAATCTGTAACCTCTGGAAAGTAATCGGTGAAATCAAAACTAACCTTTTAACTGCTTTATAAAACGATGAAAATCGTCTTTGTAAGATGCTGAAATTGGAATTCTTTCTTGTCGGATCATCAGGCTATTTCGCTCAACAATATCAATTTGATCAATTGCTACCAAATAGGATTTATGTACCCGATGGAACTTTAGTTTAGGAAGTAATTGCTGAAACGCTTTAAAAGTCTGTAAAGTCATCACTTTTTTGTTAGTAACGGTATGTATTCTTCTGTAATCTCCCATTCCTTCAATGTATAGAATGTCATCCAGATACACTTTTTCTAATTGGTATCCCGATTGAACAAAGATATGATTCGCAGGTTCATTATTTACACTCTCAAACTTGTTAATGGCTTGTAGAAAACGCTTATAGGTAAAGGGTTTTAAAAGGTAATCCAATACATTTAACTCATACCCCTTAATCGCATATTCTTCATAGGCTGTTGTAAAAATAACTTTGCTTTTTATATCAGCTGATTCAAGCAGTTCAATCCCTGTTAATTCATCCATCTGTATATCTAAAAAGATAAGATCAACCTGACTATATAAAAGAAATTGAAGCGCTTCATTGGCATTTTCAAAGCTTCCCACTAACTCTAAAGCAGGAGTTTTTAGGACATACGACTTTGTTCTTTTTAATGCCAAGGGTTCATCTTCTACTATGATACACGATATTTTCATAATGGCAATTTCAAGTTTACAATATAACGATTCTCAAGAACAGTCCTGTTTAAATCATAACTATTTCCATAGAGCAATTGAAGTCTATCTTCAACCAGTTGATTTCCTATTCCTTTTGGAGTTTTACCCTGATCATTAACTTTATTGATACAAGTAAAATTCACCCACTCATCTTCTATCAGTATGTTAATTTCAATACTGTTTCTCTTTTTATTGGAAGCATGTTTAAATGCATTTTCAATAAAAGGGATAAAAAGCATTGGTGGTATTTCTTTAAACGCTGGATTTCCTTGAATGGTTAATTGAACATAATCTTTATTACTTGTTCGAAGTTTTTGCAGTTCAAGATATTCTTTAATGTAGTTTAATTCATCACTCAAATTAATAAGGGAATGAGATGATTTATAAAGGTAGAACCTTAAAATCGAAGAAAGTTTTATGATGTATTCAGATGCTTTTTCACTATCAGTCTCAATCAATACATCAATGTTATTGATGGTGTTAAACAAAAAGTGAGGATCCAATTTGAGTTTAATCATTTCTAACTCCAACAACTGTGTCTTTTTTCCCAATTCCTCTTTCTCTTTAAGGTCTGTAAACCAAGAAATAAAACTATGCAATACAAAACCTATAAAAGCATTAAATCCATTTAAAAAGAAACTGATTAAACCTACTTCCAAAAATGCTTCTTGTAATCCAACAATATTGTGAGCTAATGTAAGAGCCATCAAACAAGAAAAAGTTATTAATAGACTTGAATACAGCCATAACTTTAATTTTCCGGTCTTTTTAATGTATAAATGAAATAAGAAAAAATAGGAACCATAAAACGAAATAATGGATGGAATTAGTACATAACCAATCATTAAAGTCGAAAAATCAACTGTTGATGGTCCTGCTGTCGAATTTAAGTTTGAAGCAACATATAAAACCACAATTAATATGAGCAAGAGCAACCAGTATCCTATATGTAGCAGTGCGTTATAAATCTTTTTCATAATAATTGGTTTCCATATTCTCTTTTAGCAAAGAGTAGTTTTTATATGACAATATTAAGCATATAATGACCAATTGTATGTCTTTTTATGTTTTTTTGTTTTCTGATGGTTTTACTTTTAGTATACCATAAATAAGAAAACTTGCTGCAATGAAAATTATGTATTTAAAAAACTATTTTAAACAATCTTTACTTGAAAGAGTGAGCCTAAAAGTAAAACTCATTTCGTTTTCTTTTTTAATATTTCTAGAATTCTCCTACAGAATAGTACTTCTAATACTTAGGCTTAAAAACAAAAAAAGCCCGATAAAAATTATCGAGCTTTTGCTTTTGGGTGGAAGATGGGATTCGAACCCACGGCCCCTGGAACCACAAACCAGTGCTCTAACCAACTGAGCTACATCCACCATTTTGCGAGGGCAAATATATAACGTTTTATATTTCTACACAAGAAAAAATCTAAAAAAATATTGAATTATTTTAGGTCAAAGGTCTTGCATGCTCGTAAGTATATCTTTTCTAGCGCTTTATGATAATGTGGTTCAGCTTTTTTTATTAATAACGTTACCCCTTGCTTTATTAAACGATAAATTAAGCGTATGATTTTATAGAGCATTCGAAAAATATATCGCACACTTTTAAAGAAATATACCAAAATAATAATAGCATATTTCTCCACAACCTCCATATATTTTCTCTGATTATCCACTTAATATTTTACTTAATTAAATATTGACCTGTTTTGTTATATGCAAGTATACTATCAATAAATACAATGGTTTCAATTATTAAGTAAAAGTTAAAACTCAAGTAAAACCTTAAGTTAACCACTTAAAAACAACTTAATTTTTACTTAAGTATTTTATTGAGTTACTTAATTTTTTACTTAACTTTGTATAGCATGCTTAAATACAGCTTTATAGAACATCCGCTTTATTACCTCTTACGCACATTGGACACGCTTATTCCGAATGTGCAAAAAGCCTATGTCCTATTTGCTGATAACTCAAAAAAAATAAACTTCTATAGTTATACTGAAAAAGAAAAACTCGACTTAAGAAATAAAAAGCACCTGATTCAAAAAACAAGAGCTGAAAAAAGAAACACTTCTTGGATGCGTACTGATATGCTAGAATTTATTCACGATGGAAAGCGTAAGAATAAAATTCAACAGCTGTCATTAACTGATGAAAATGAGAACAACATCCTGTGCTTAAAATTTATTTCTCCTTATGACGATTTATATGATGTATTGTATATTGAATTAAATCAATCCAATCTTTTACAATTTGTTAAAGAGGGTAAAGAATTCACCACAAGTGAAAAGGCTTTGGTTGCAACTATTCTATACAATGCTATCAAATCGCGTATTGAAACAGAATACAAAAATTTAAATACACATGCTTTAATTATAAATAGCTTTAGTAATCAACAATCAAAGATTCGTGGTTCGTTTGAAGAAAATGAACGTTTAAAACGAAACTATGAACAAACATTTAATTACTTCTTAAATGCTATAGCAAAAGAAATTAAACAAAAAGAGCAAATTAGATTGGACTACTCTCCTACTTGTATTTCTTATATTGCTACACTAACAAGTAATTTAGATGTTATTCGCGCCTCTATTTTAAGAGCTGTTGCTATTGCTCAAAATTTACACTTAGGACAACTAAAACAATTGACTTTAGAACCTGAACACATTGAAATTGTTCAACCTAAAGAAACGCAAGCTAAAACGGGGTATTATAACAAACACCAAAATGTGATTGACATGCTCGATAAGTATGAAGTGGCTGCTATTGAATTAAGTGAAAAAGGAATGAAAGTTAATGGAGCTAATGTTGCTCAGCAATGTACACCAAGTATAACACCTGCTGCAATTTCTTTTAACCTAAAAAAATATGCTCATGTAATTTTATTATTGATTGAAAAACATGATACCAAATGGAACACCATTAAAAATCAGTTTAAACCTTTAATGAATATTATTGAAAAACATAAAGGCGATTCAAAAAGTAAAATTGCTTAGTTTTCGATTACTTTTTCCCAATTGTAAAATCTATTTGTAGACCATCATAAGCTATTGCTACATTTGAAGGTAATAGCTTTGATGTTTCTTCATGTTTCCCCATCAAATGACTGATATGAGTTAAGTACGCTTGTTTAGGTTGGATTCTGTTGATAATCGCTATGGCTTCATCTAACGTAAAATGACTAATATGTTTTTCTTTTCGTAAAGCATTTAACACTAATACATCAACTCCTTTTAGTTTATCCAATTCTTTCTCTTCAATATAATTGGCATCTGTGATATAGGCGAAATTCTCTATTCTATATCCTAAAACGGGTAATTTATAATGCATAACTTCAATAGGAATAATCGTATTTCCAAGCACTTGGATTGGTTCATCCTTCGTAATGATATTTGCATTGATTTGAGGAATACCTGGATACTTGAACTTTGGGTCAAACACATAATGAAATTCTCTAGCCAGACCTTTATACACCCCTTCAGTGCAATAGATTTCCATTGGTTTTTTACTTCTAAAATTAAATGCCCTTACATCATCTAATCCTGCTATATGATCTTTGTGCTCATGGGTAAATAAAATCGCATCCAACTCCATTACTTTTTCTCGTAACATCTGTTGCCTAAAGTCTGGGCCAGCATCTACATTAATGTTTCCAGTACTTGTTTCTATTAAAATTGAAGAACGTAACCTCTTATCTTTAGCGTCTTCTGAAATACAAACCTCACATTGACAAGTAATAACAGGTACCCCTTGCGATGTTCCTGTCCCTAAAAATGTTACTGATTTCAACCCCATCTCTATCCTATCTTTATTTTAGTTGTTTTGATTTCATTGATTATTGTAGCAAAATCTGATGCCGAAACAGTTTCCCACCTCGCCTCTCTATTTTCTAACATATCTTGAATTAACAATTGTTCAGGAAATTGACTCGCTTCTACTTCAGAGACAGCATATTTACTTCCTATAACTTTAATTTCCTCAAAATGTTTTGCTGAGTGAATCACAAAATAGGTGGCTATATTCTTATACTTACGATATTGTGGAAAATTCATAAATCAATCAGTATTTTTATTAATCTTATAAAAGTTTACAAGTATATCCTTATATGTTATTGATTCCCAAAATAAACACATCTTATTTTTAAGTGCTACTTTTTGAGAAGCGATATTATCAATATGGATAACTGAAAACAATTTATCTTCTATATTGTTTTCAAAAGCATAATTTTTGCATTTAACAGCAGCTTCTGTAGCATAGCCTTTTCCCCAATATTTCGGTAAAATGGAATACCCTACCTCCAAAAACTCTTTCCCGTCTTTTTCTTGTATCAATAAACCAGATTGACCAATCATTTCTCCAGTATATTTATCTTCTAGCACGTTCATCCCTCCAAGATTATTTTCATAACGATGAAAAGCTTTATCAAACCAATGCTGACACAATTCGCTAGGTGATTTAGTTGGATCCAACCCTAAAAACTTGGCAGCTTCTTCTTTAAAAAACAACGGTAACCAATCGTTAAAATCAGCTGGTTCTAATAACCTAAAGTGCAATCGCTCTGTTTCCTCTCCTGTTAATAGATAGTTCATACCTCCTAAAAATAAGCAATAGAATTGAATTCTTAAAGAAAATTAATATTAGTAAATCATTAAATCAGCTATTTCTTGTATTTTTGGGTATGAATCTTCAAGAACAAATTACTAAGGCCAAAATTGCTATTCAGGAACAACAATTCGACCAAGCGATTGACTTATTAACTGCTGCATTGGCTGTATACCCTGATAATCCCAATTTATATTCAGAAAGAGGTGTTGCTCATTTTCATGCTAAACATAACTTAAAAGCATTAGCCGATATGGATAAAGCTGTTGAATTGGAACCACTTAACAGTTACCGTTACTCAAGTAGAGCTTTTGTAAAAGGTGCTTGCAGAATGACACAAGAAGCTATTGCCGACTATGAAAAATGTATTGAATTAGACCCTGAAGACTCGATTGCATACAACAACCTTGGTTTATTGCAAGAACAATTGGGTTGGCAAAAACAAGCTGAGGATAATTTCGATAAGGCCGACACTTTAGAGGGAGTGCTAAAAGATCGTAAAATTGCTATTCCTGAATCTGAACAAAAAACAGCAGAAGATAAAACACAAGAAAGAACTAAAGAAAGCGCTAAAGCGGAAAAAAGTATTGAGGATGTTGAGGAAATAACACCGACAAAAATGGAGGTTGCTAAAGCTGTATTCACGCAGAAAAGCGTGTTTAAAGAATTTATCGAATTCATCAAAAACGGATTTAAACTTAAAGAATAATACGACACCTTACTACTCATGACTACTTTTTTAAAACAAATTGCTGACGACCTCATTGAGCACTACACTACTGAAGAGTTTCGAAATATTCTTTTAATCGTCCCATCAAAACGTGTAGGTCTGCATTTAAAAAAAGAACTTTCAATACGTTTAAAAAAAACTTTTTGGTCTCCACAAATCAAAAGCATCGATGAATTTTTAGTCGAAAAACATCCTTTAGGCGTAATTGACAACATTTCAATCCACTTTGAATTATACCAAGCTTATGCTAACCTTTTTGAAAGCGAAGAAACTTTTGATTCTTTTCAATCTTGGTCAAGTCAAATTATCAATGACTTTAACGAGATTGATCGCTACCTGTTGGACCATAAAGCTGTATTTAGCAACCTAAAAGACATCAAAGAAATAGAACAATGGAGTTTTAATTCTACAGAGCTAAGTGAAAACCAGAGTAAGTTTTTGGTGTTTTGGGAGAAACTTGGAGAACTCTATGAAAATTTCACCAACCAGTTACAGGCAAAACAACTTGCAACTTCTGCGCGAATTTATCGTGAAATAGCTAGTCAACCTCAAAAGTATTTAAACGAACTTCCTTACCAAAAAATCTATATTATTGGTTTTAATGCTCTCTCTAAAAGTGAAGAAGAAATCTTTAAATACCTCTACCAAACATCTAAGGCAAAACTATTTTGGGATACTGATCAATATTACCTTAACAATAAATTATATGAAGCAGGTCACTTTATTCGCAACTACAAATGGGCCACTGAAAGCATAAAATCTTCAGCAGGTAATACCATTTCTACCCAAGCAAAAAACATCAATATTTACCCAGCAAAAACAGCAATTGATCAAGTGAACATTGCTGCTAAAATCATGGAAAAAGATGTTGCTTTTAGACAAGAAAAGAGCGCTTTAATTTTAAGTGATGAACATTTACTCAATCCTCTTGTGAACACTATTCCAGTGGGGCTTGATCAAATGAATATCACTATGGGGTATGCACTTTCTAATACCCTTGCTCAAGAGTTATTAGACACCTGTTTAGAAGTTATTATAAACAACCAAAGATTCAACAAATCTAATGCTAAAAGCATTTATTTTAAAGATTTAATTAAACTCTTTGAAAACGCTCTATTTAAACAACTTACCTCAGAAAAAACATTAACTTTTTCTCGCTTTAAACGAGAAGTTATTCAATATAATTACTCCTTTATTACCTTAAAAAATTTAAGGGACTACTTTGGTGACTTTCATCAAGTTCTTACCTTTTTATTTTTTGATCGAAACAAGACGATTACTACTGTATTAGATGAGCTCATTACTTTTATTCAATCAGTTCGTCAACAACTCATTTCAGTAGATGAACTAAACATTGAAATTGAGGCGTTATATCGAATAGAAAAAGTACTCAACAAAGTTAAAGGGCTATTAAACACCTACCCTTTTATTACGACTTTATCTGGCTTAAGAAAGATCATTCGACAAGTACTAAACAAAGAAAAACTATCATTTTATGGAGAACCTTTGCAGGGACTTCAAGTGATGGGATTTTTAGAAACTCGAGCACTTGATTTTGAAAATGTGATTTTACTTTCATGCAATGAAAGTTTTTTACCTGGTGTTGCTCCGAGTAATTCATTAATTCCATTCGATTTAAAGCTTTATTTTAATCTTCCCACAAAATCAGATCGAGAAGCAATTTTTGCCTACTATTTTTATCGGGTAATTCAAAAAGCAAAAAACATTCATTTAGTATATAATAATGGTATTGCCAATGGAATTGATTCCAACGAAATCAGTCGATACCTCATTCAAGTTGAAAATGAATTGAACGATTTTGAAAACATCAACATTCAAACACATCATATTAATTACCTTTTCAATACGAAAAGCAAAGATAAAGCAGTAGAAAAAGATTCCACTACACTTCATAAACTTGATTTGTTTTTTAAAAACGGGATCTCTCCTTCTGCGCTCAACAATTACATTGCCTGCTCATTGGATTTTTATTATGCCTATGTTTTAAGAATTAAAGAGCAAGAAGAAGTTGAAGAATCTATTGAGAACAGTACTTTAGGAACAATCACGCATCAGGTTTTAGAAAACTTATACACTGATTTAGGACCAATTATTAAAGTAGAGACCATTGATACCATGCTCCAATTATTTGAAGCAGAAACGCATAAAATATTTCAGGAGAAATTCCCACAAGGGAATTATAAAAAAGGGAAAAACTTATTGATTTTCTCTATGGTATTGAAGAGTATTAAACAATTTCTACTCAATGAAAAGCGTTTTATACAGCAACATGGTTTTATCAAAATTCTAGGGTTAGAACAAGACTTAAGACACACTTTAACGATAACTACAACTGATGGCGAAAAAGAAGTGTTACTAAAAGGAAATGCTGATAGAATAGACATCATCAACAATACTATTCGGGTGATTGATTATAAAACTGGATTTATCGAACAGAAAAATGTCAGCAAACAATTCGACAGCTTGTTAACCCATCAGGATAGTTCAAAGGCCAATCAATTAATGTTTTACGCTTATTTGTACTATAAAAATTTTGGAAAGACGAATTTAACTTCAGGTATTTTTTCTTTAAGAAATCTTAATGCAGGTCTATTAGAATTGAAATTAAAAGATGGTAGAACGAGCCTTGATTTCGACACCGAAATTTTTGATGCTTACGAAAAGCATCTAGTTGAGAAAATTAGGGAGATTTATGATACTTCAATACCTTTTACTCATAACATTGATGCTAAATATTGTATGATTTGTTAAATCAAATAAAAAAGCCAGTATAACAAACTATACTGGCTTTTATTCTTTATATAAGGCTTTACTTATTGTCCTAAAGCTTTTAACTTTTCTTCAACAACTTTATATTCAGCATCTTTTTCTAAATTAAAGTAGATACTTTTCAACACCTTTAATGTATTCACATCTTTTGGTTGTAACTCATGCGCTTTCTCCAAATATGGGATAGCATCACTTAAGTATTCTTTTGCTGTTGCTAAAGATTTAGCTTCTAATGTTTGATCTTTGATATCAGAAGCCATTGAATTTAACTCAATAGATTCATTATAATAAAATACTCCCAAGTTAAAATAAGCATCTGAAAAATCTGGCTTCAATTCGATTGCTTTTTTATATCCATCAATAGCTTTTTTAGAGAAAACTCCTGCTTCTTCATGCATTCCCTCTTTACGTTTCTTAGCAGTTAACTCATCAAACGTAGCTCCAATATTAAAGTGAAAAACAGGGTTATTAGGTTCTTTTTCAATTGCACTTGCTAAACTTGCTTGTGCTTTTTCAGTATCCCCTTTAGATAAGTAATAATTAAACTCCTCAATAATTAATCCTAAATTGTTAGGATATAACTTTTTCCCTTCTTGAATATAACCAAAAGCTTCATCAGATGGCCCTCCATTTTTCTTATTGGTATTCGAAATTAAACTTTGATAAGACACATCTGTTTTATATCCTATTTCGGCACTTTGTTTAAAATATTTAATTGCATTATCGTAATCCTCTAATCTTTCAGCAGCTAATGCAGCATTATAAATTGACAAAGAATCTTTTTCTCCAATAACATCAAATAACTTTTCCGCTGAGACAAAAGCAGCAAGAGCTTCTTCATATTTTTCTTGTTGGAACATCGCCACTCCTCCTTGTAAACTCATTCCTCTCATCAATTGCATTCTCTTCTTTACATCAGGTTTATATAAACCACGAGAATCCAACTTCATCACTTTCTTTAAAGACCCTAAAGAAGCTTCTTCGTAAGCTGCTTCATTTTTTGTTAACTCCTCATGCTTTGTTGAATCCATTGCAGAAACCATGATGTAATCCCAATAAATTAAACCTCTGTAATAAAACATCTTTGCTTCATCCTTTGGCTTTAATGTATTTGAAGCAGTATACTTTTCAAAAGCTTTATCAATTTCAGATTTGGCTTCCATTAATTTCTTTTTACCACTCCCATCTTTATCCATTTGAATCCACATCTGGTTAGCTTTTAGTGGCTTATATGCTACAGCAGCATTAGTCGTTTCTAATTTCTGTCCGTAATTAAATGTTGTAATTCCTGCAAGTGCAGAAACAATCATAAATTTTTTAAATGTCATTGTACTTTTTATTTATTAAAATCAATTGCAAAGCATTCTATTAGCTCTCTCCAATTAAGATGATGCTAATTTAATGAATTTTCCACAAAGCTAGAAACAAAATCTTTGCCAAAACACCTTAAAAAGGCATTGTTCCTTTCAAAAAGTATTGAAGAAAAGTAATTTATTTTTTTATTTATACTGCTTTTTTAAACAAGTTCCATAATTTTGCTCTCCAATTATTTTAAAATTTCTTTTAACATGAAATCTTACACTATTCTTATTATTTTCTCTTTATTTCTTAGCACTAACCAACTATTTAGTCAAATTGATGAAAACAAATTGGGAGCATGGTATATGTACTTCTTTAATACTTCATTTGCAGAAGATGGTAAGTGGGGAATCCAAGGGGACATTCAGCATCGTAATTGGAATTTTGGAGGTGATTTAGAGCAATTATTAGTACGATCTGGTATAACATACCAACCAGAAAATGCCAATATTAAACTTACTCTAGGTTATGGAAATATTACTACAGGAGCCTATGGAGATGCTAAAACGGTAACTACAGAAAGTAGAATTTATCAAGAAGCTTTATTTCCTGTTCAATTTGGAAAACGAATCTATACGAATCACCGTTTTAGGTATGAACAACGCTTTGTACAAGATCAAGATTTTAGAACGCGTTATCGCTACAATATTTTTGTTAATATCCCTATTAACCGAGCAAATATGAAACAAAATGCGCTTTACATCGCTTTGTATAATGAAATTTTCATCAATGGACAACGAAACATTGGAGACAATCGAACAGTTGAAATCTTTGACCGTAATCGTTTTTATACTGCCTTGGGTTATGTGATAAAAGACCATCTAAAAGTTCAAATTGGGCATATGATCCAGACGACTAACAGTTGGGAGAAAAACCAACTACAATTAAGTTTGCATCACAAATTTTAAACACCTTGTTTTGTTAGCTTAGGTAATTGGGAAATAAAAAATCTCCCCAAGAGATTACATGTGATACTTTAAGATCTTTTTTCTTAAGAAATTGATGATTAAGTCTATAAATCTAAATCGTCAATATTTTCGAATCCACCAAACTCATCGTCTAAATCTCCTCCAAATTCATCCCCGTATTTTTTATAAAAGTCATCCACTTCATTAGTTGGTGAAACACCTGTATCTAAATCCGTTAATCCATCCAATAAATTAGGGATTTCTTTGTCATCTTCATTGGGAGAATCTCCTATTTTCATTAAAATAGCTGGTAATTCTTTTGTGGAAGATTCTTCATTTACTTTAATCAATTCAACGTAGAAAATCCACATTTTAAGGAAGTCATAAACATACAATATCTTTTGATGATCATTGGTAACCATTTGCTCTAAGGTTGTCTCAGCCATTGACTTAACAAAGCCCATATCCATCAAAGCAATCTCCTCTCCTTTCTCCCAATTTTCATCACTCATATAAAAAGAAGTCATTTGATCACCTTTAAAGTCAAAGGCTTTCACAATCGTTTGGTGAAGCGATTCAAACGAAGCACCTGTTGCAATTTCAACATCTCTAAAAATATCCTCCTCTGTATCTACAACAACTCTAAATGTATAGGTTTTCATCTGTATATAATTTTCTTAAAATCGTTTATAACTATTAATTTTCTACTGCTTCAAGGTTTAACTCCTTTCCTTTTTCTAACATAAATTCAAAAGCTGCTTCATACGTGTTTTCAATTTTTCCATCTAAAATTGCCTCTCGTATTGCCAACTTGATATCTCCAATAATTTTATTGGGTTTGAGGTTAAACGTCTTAATGATGACTTCTCCAGAGATAGGAGGTTGCCAATTTCTTAATTTATCTTTTTCTTCAACCTCTTTTAATTTTTGTTCTACCTTTTCAAAATTAGCTCGAAAACGTCGAACTTTCTCTTCATTTTTTGAAGTAATATCCGCCTTACACAGCGTCATCAAATCATCTATGTCCTCTCCTGCTTCAAATAATATTCTTCTCAACGCTGAATCTGTAATCTCTTCTTTAGTCAATGCTATAGGTCTTAAATGTAAGCGTACCAATTTTTGCACATACTTCATTTTAGCATCTAAAGGTAATTTCATTCGTTTAAAAATTCCAGGGATCATTCTAGCACCTTTATCTTCATGCCCATGAAAAGTCCAGCCTTGTTTAGGTAAATATTTTTTAGTTGGAGGCTTAGCAATGTCATGTAAAATTGCAGCCCACCTTAACCACAGGCTTTGTGTATGTGGTAAAATATTATCTAACACACCTAATGTATGATAAAAATTATCTTTATGTCCTCTTCCATTAACTACATCTACCCCTTGTAAAGCTGCCATTTCTGGAAAAATCAAATGTAACAATCCCGTTTTAAACAAAATTTTAAATCCTTTTGATGGATGTTGTGAAAGAATCATTTTATTTAATTCTTCAGTAATTCTTTCTTGAGAAATAATTTCGATTCTTTTTTTATTACTAATAATAGAATCAAAGACTTCGGGAGCGACGTTAAAATTGAGCTGTGAAGCAAAACGAACGGCACGCATCATTCTTAATGGGTCATCGGAAAATGTGATCGATGGATCTAATGGTGTTTTTAGAATTTTAGCCTCCAAATCTTTTAAACCATTAAATGGATCTACCAATTCGCCATAGTTTTCTTGATTTAGGCTAATAGCCATGGCGTTAATGGTAAAATCCCTTCTTTCTTGATCCTCTTCTAATGTACCATCTTCAACAATAGGCTTTCTTGAATTGCGATTATAAGATTCTTTTCGGGCTCCAACAAACTCCAATTCATAAGCTTTATGCTTAATCATAGCCGTCCCAAAATTTTTAAAAACGGATAAATTATCAGCATTTAATTTTTTTGCAACCAATTCGGCCAATTCAACTCCACTTCCTGCAATAACAAAATCAATATCCTTGCTTGGTCTTTCTAAAAACAAGTCACGAACGTAACCTCCAATTACATAAACTGGTTGATTTAATTCTGTTGCACATTCGGAAACCACTCGAAAAATTTCTCCCGAGACAGCTTCTTTTAACGCTTTATTTCCTAATAATTTCAATTTGTCCGTCGATTTGTAATTTAAGAATAGAAGATGACTTCCTGTTTTTTGAATTGGATGGCAAATTTACAACATGGTTTACCTTTTTTAAAACATTATCAGAAATATCTTCTCTATTTGTTGGCGAAAGTTCTCCAGATATATTTGCTGAAGTCGAAACAATTGGTTTTTTAAACTTTTTAATTAACTCATAAGCAAACCCTTCCTTAACAATTCTTATCGCTACACTTCCATCCTTTGCGATTAGTTGCTTAGGCAAATTAATTGCTCCTGGATAAACGATAGTCGTTGGTGTATTCGCATGATCTAAAATATCCCAAGCAACTTCAGGAATTTCTCTGATGTATTTATTCAGTTTTCGGTCATCGTCTAATAGAATAATCAGACTTTTTTCTTTAGATCTTCCTTTAACTTCGAATATTTTTTCAACAGCTTCTGCAGATGTTGCATCACATCCTATCCCCCAAATCGTATCTGTAGGATAAACAATTGTCCCTTTATTTTCAAGAACTTCAATAGCAATTTCAACTTCTTCTTTCATAAAGTTTTATCAAAATAAAACCCCACTGATAGAATCAGCAGGGTTATAATATAGTCGTTCAATTGAATTCTATCTGTTTTCTAATTCTACGTAATCTCTTACATTAGCACCAGTATAAATTTGTCTAGGTCTACCAATTGGAGACTTGTCTTCTAACATTTCTTTCCATTGTGCAATCCAACCTGGTAAACGACCAATAGCAAACATTACTGTAAACATTTCAGTTGGAATTCCTATTGCTCTGTATATAATTCCAGAGTAGAAATCTACATTTGGATATAAACCTCTCTTAACGAAATACTCATCTTTCAACGCTATTTCTTCAATTTGTTTAGCGATATCTAATACAGGATCATTAATTCCTAATGCTTTTAATACATCATCAGCAGCTTTCTTGATGATTGTAGCTCTAGGATCAAAGTTTTTGTAAACTCTATGTCCGAATCCCATTAATCTAAACGGATCTTCTTTATCTTTTGCTTTAGCAATCCATTTATCAATATCTCCTCCATCTTTTCTGATTGCTTCTAACATTTCAATCACTGCTTGGTTAGCTCCACCATGAAGTGGTCCCCATAAAGCAGAAATACCAGCTCCAACAGAAGCATATAAGTTTGCTTGAGAAGAACCAACAACTCTTACTGTTGAAGTTGAACAGTTTTGCTCGTGATCTGCATGTAAAATTAACAATGTATTTAATGCTTTAGCAACTATAGGATCAACTTTATATTCTTCAGTTGGTAACTCAAACATCATGTTTAAGAAATTCTCAACATAGTTGTATTTATTTTTAGGATAAATTACTGGATGTCTTTCAGAGAATTTATGAGACCAAGCTGCAATTGTTGGTAATTTAGCTAATAAACGTACAATTGATAAATCAACAGCCTCTTTGTCTCTATTAGGGTCTTGAGATTCTGGATAAAAAGTAGATAAAGATACAATTAAAGATGCTGCTACTCCCATTGGATGTGCTCCAGCTGGAAAAGCTCTCAATAAAGTTTTCATATCTTCATGTACCATTGTATGACGAGTAATCTCGTTTTCAAAAGCCTCTAACTCTGCTTTTTTAGGTAAATCTCCATAAATCAATAAATAAGCAACCTCTAAAAACGACGCTTTCTCTGCTAACTGCTCAATTGGATAACCTCTATATCTTAAGATTCCATCTTCACCGTTTAAGAAAGTAATTGCACTAGTAGTAGATCCTGTATTTTTAAATCCTGGATCAATTGTTACATAACCAGTCTTCCCTCTCAACTTAGAAATATCGATTGCCTTTTCATTTTCTGACCCTACAATAACTGGTAATTCATGAGTTTCCCCATCTAGTGTAATTTTTGCTATTTCGCTCATTTTTATTTTTTATTTATTATTATACTCTCGAAAAATTCGAGCGTAAACTTACTAAATAAGAATACATTTTCAAAGTAAAAAAGCGACAATATTTAGGTAAGACTGCCTTAAACCTAGTTTTATCTGTTTATTGGCATATTATTTTCCTTTCCAGCCCAAAAAACTGCTGTAAAAGTTAATCCTCCTAAAACGACAAAACCAAGAATTAAAGGAGCTACAGTACCATCAAAACTTAACCCTATCCATATTCCAAATGGCACAGAGATAAATGTTGATAATGCTCCGACAATTGTAGAACCTACTCCTGCAATATGACCTAAAGGCTCCATTGCTAATGAGTTTAAGTTACCAAATAAGATTCCCATGTGAAAAAGTGTCAACACAAAAAAGCTTAACAATGTCCAAAGTTCGGGGACTCCACTTGCCCAAAAAACCACTCCATAATAGGTGATTGACAACAGCAAGATCATTGAAGAAGCAAACCGTACCATCTTACGCATTCCATGTCTTTTGACCAATACTTGACCGTTTAGAAAAGAACCTATTCCTACAGCAAATGCCAATAATGCGAAAATAACAGCGTATAACTCCCCCATTTTATACGTTTCCTGAAACAATTGTTGAGAAGAATTTAAATACGCCAAAAACATTCCCGACATACAACCAGCAGCTAATGTATAACCTACAGCTACTCGATTATTAAACACCTCTTTAGCAGCCAATACTACTCTATTCAATGAAAAAGCATGTGCATGTTCTTTTTTTAACGTTTCTGGCATTCTAACAGCAAACCATATCAAAAGAATAAGGGCATAGACAATAAACGATATAAAGATTGTTTTCCAAGTTGCAAAATTTAAAACATATTGGCCTAATGCTGGAGCTAAAATGGGCACAATAATAAAAATAGCCATCACTACTGACATTATTCTAGCCATGTCTTCTCCTAGATACCTATCCCTTACTAACGCTACACTTATGATTCGTGGACCTGCTAAACCAAAGCCTTGAATAAACCTACCTAACAACATATAAAACAACGTGTTAGAAAACAAAGACATCATACATCCTATCAAGAAAAAGGCAAATCCAATATAGATAGAAAACTTCCTTCCGTAACTATCTGACATTGGTCCATACACCAATTGTCCGAAAGCAATTCCTAAAAACAAAAATGAAATAATTAATTGATTATCATTGCTATTGACGACGCCTAATTCCGCTCCTATTTTAGGTAAAGCAGGTAACATCATATCGATGGCAAGAGCAACTAAAGCCATCATTAAAGCTACGATTACAATAAACTCTTTCTGGCCTGGAAACGGGTTATTTTTTATCATTAGGGTGTTCAATTAAGAACTGGCAAAGATACTCTAAAATAAGATGCTAAGGTGTTTTTAAAACTAAAAATCCCCTTGTATAATTATACAAGGGGATTTTTAGTTAACATTAAAGCCGATATAATAATCAATTAGCTATTAATTCAAAGCTTAAGTTTTTCACAGTAGAAGAGTTTTTCACTTCCAACGATTTAGAGAAATTAAGTAAAGTGTTCAGCGTACTTTTTTTAGCATGCTTTACTTCTTGAATATTTTCAATAAAATCTTGTGTTAATTCGGTTAATAATGTTGGTGTTTTAAAAGTAATTGTTTTTTTCATAGGCAATTTTAAAGCTATTTATTCCAAGAACTATAGAAAACCTTTTTTATTGTTTAATCCTTAAATAAAAAACAAAAAAGCAGGGATTGGCTCGCATCCCTGCTTTCAAAAATATGCTTTATAGGCATTGTTCTTATTTTTGAACTAATGTTAAGCTTTCTGTTAATTTGTAAGCTCTATCAATGACCGCTCCATTATCTCCAATATCAGATGATTTTCTTTCAGACTCTAACAACAACTCCAACTCTTTAGATTTTGACGCTACGACTTTATAAATACTCACATAGTCATGATCTGAATATGTTATAGATTTAGAAGAACTTGAACTTGTTGAAGTTCCATTTTCAATAACTGTATTGGTTCCTTTAAAATTCATAGCTGTAGTATAAAAAACGAGCAATTCATTTTTCTTAAAATCATCTGTTTTATTTTTACCTAAGAAAGCCCATTTTCCCAAGATTTCATTTTTAGCAACATCAACATAAACGACTCCTCCATCAGCATTCCTAGTCCAAGTCATTTCATTATTAATACTGAACGTACCATCTTTATTAATGGTATAATCGTAGCACTTTACAGACACTGTCTTATCGATAGTAATAGAAGTATCTCCAATGGTACTAATGTCAGTACTAGAACCCGAATTTCCATCAATTGATAATCTTCCTTTATTTAAACCTCCAGGACCTTCATCTATATATTCTGAAGACATTTTTGAAACGGTCCATTCATTCGCTATTTTTCTTTTAGAAGTTTTTTTACATGACACCACTCCACTAATAACCAAAATTACAATCATCCCTATGGTAAATCCTTTTTTCATTTTTTTATCATTCTTCAAAAAAGTTAATCTTCAACTAGCTGTTGCTTAATAGCAGGTAAAAAAAAGAGTGTATGTGGTCACATACACTCTTTTAGTAAATATAATGTTTATATTTATTTTTGAACTAAAGTCATTGATTGAGTTCCTACTTCAGTATCAGTAGAAGTAACCCCACCTGATGTGTTTGTATAAGAATTATTAATATCAGCTTTTAACTTTAATTCTTTACCTTTAGATTCAACAACAACAAAAACCATTGTGTTTTCTCCTTCAGCGTATGTATCATCGTCAGAAGACTCTGAATTAGTAGTTGCTCCTGCGATTGTAGTACTTACTTTTTCAGAAGTTTTTTCAGATAAAGTATTAAAGATTACTCTTTCATTTTTCTTGAAGTCTCCTGATTTGTTTTTACTTAAGAAAGACCAAGTTCCAGAAGTTTTTGTTTCTGTAGATGTAACAGTTTGTCCACCTGTAAACGCTCTTGTCCAAGCAATATTACTTACACTTGACCATGATCCATCTTTTTCAATTGTATAAGTTAATTCCGTTACAGCAGCTGATTGTTCACTTTTAGTAGATGTTCCACTAACAGTATACGTATTTTCCATTGTACCTGTTGTACCAGAAATTGACATTGTAGTAACTGTTTTGTCTCCATCAGAATCAGTACTTGTAGATTCCATGTTCATTTCAGAAACTGTCCACTCATTTGCCATTTTTCCTTTTGAAGTTTTTGCACATGATGAAACTCCACCAGCTAATAAAGCTGCACTAAATCCTAAGATAAATAATCTTTTCATTTTTTTTATTTATTATTTGTTATTAATTGCCTCTCTTTTAACAATTTTTATGCCAAAAAACATTAAATGCTTTTAGACTAAAAATCAGGGGCAAATGTATTCATTTTTATGAATTAACAACAAGCAAAAACGAAAAAATATAATATTATAAAGTAAAAATATTAGCTTTTATCTTATTCTTCTATCTTTAACTTTAATTTATCAGTTAAAACAATATACTGTAAATCCTCTGATTTCCCTATACGATATCGATTTCTAGACTTCTTGTCTTGAATTAAACTTTCCATATCTCTACTAGAAAGTTGTATATTTTTAAACTGAAAAGGCATGGTAAATTTACAGCCATTTTTCCAATCACTACATCCCCAGGCTGTCTTTCCTCTTAACATGTGCCCTTTATTACATTTAGGACAAATTGTTGGCATTTTCTCAATGGGTTGATGTTTTACTTCGTGCACCAATAAGTTCACCATTTCAAATAGCTCCTGCTTAAAATCATCTACTTTATAAGCTCCTTTTTCTATTTCTCTCAATTTCCGCTCCCATTGTCCTGTTAACTCAGCCGACTTTAACAATTCATTATTAATTAAAGAAATTAGATGAACACCTGTTTGTGTTGCTACAATCCTTTTCTTTTCTTTTTTGATGTAGTTTCTTCGTAAGATGGTTTCGATGATATTTGCCCTTGTTGATGGTCTACCAATACCATTCTCTTTCATTAAATCTCTTAATTCATCATCGTCAACTTGTTTACCAGCTGTCTCCATTGCCCTCAACAGTGTAGCCTCTGTATAATATGCTGGTGGGCGCGTATCTTTTTCTTGTAATTGAGGTTTATGAGGTCCACGTTCTCCCTGTTCGAAAGTAGGCATTAGTTGCTCCTTTTTATCTTCATCTACAGCTTTAGAATCATCTTCAAAAACAATTCTCCAACCTTTATCTAAAATCTGCCTACCAGTTGCCTTGAAATCAAGTTCTTGCACCTTTCCTAATACAGTAGTATTACTGACGATACAATCTGGATAGAAGACGGCAATAAATCTACGTGTAATCATATCGTAGATCTTCTGTTCTTGTGGCGTGATCCCAGAAGGTGTTACCCCTGTAGGTATGATAGCGTGGTGATCCGTAACCTTTTTATTATCAAATACTTTTTTTGATTTTCTAATTTTCTTTCCTTTTAAGGCTTCTGTAAATCGGCTATAATGTGTTAGCTGATTTAATATACCAGGTATTTTAGGATAGATATCATCGGGTAAGTACGTTGTATCCACCCTTGGATAGGTTACTAATTTTTTTTCGTATAAATTCTGTATTGTATTTAACGTTTGTTCTGCTGACAATCCGATTTTTTTATTCGCTTCTACTTGTAATGAGGTCAAATCAAAAAGACGTGGAGGAAGTTCTTTTCCTTCTTTTTGCGTATAGCTTACAATTTCAAATTCTTCTTCCTGAATTGCCTTAATGAACTCCTCTCCTTTTTCAAGTGTCTTTATTTTACCTTTTGTACTTGAAAAAAGTACTCCTCTGTACTCTGTTTTGAGTTCCCAATATTTAGTTGACACAAAGTTTTCTATTTCTAATTGTCTTTTGACAATCATAGCTAAAGTTGGAGTTTGAACTCTACCTATAGAAAGTACCTGTCCTTTTTTAGCAAAACGCAATGTAAATAAACGGGTAGCATTCATCCCTAATAGCCAATCTCCTATGGCTCTAGCAGATCCTGCTGCATATAAATTATTGTATTTCTCTCCAGGTTCAAGGTTTTCAAAACCTTCCTTAATCGCTTCTTCAGTTAGCGATGAAATCCAAAGTCTTTTTAAGGGTTTTTGCGATTGACTCTTGGTCAATACCCATCTTTGAATCAATTCTCCCTCTTGTCCAGCATCGCCACAATTAATTACCTCTTCGCATCTTTCTACTAAGTTTTTAATGGTATTGAATTGTTTTTGAATTCCACTATCATCTTTCACCTTTATGGAAAACTTAGCTGGAATCATTGGAAGTGTTTTTAAATCCCAATATTTCCACTTTTCAGTATACTCATGCGGTTCATTAAGTTCACAAAGGTGCCCAAATGTCCAGCTGACTAAATAGCCATTCCCCTCATAATAACCATCCATACGACTTTTAGCCCCAATAACTTGAGCTATATCTTTGGCTACACTCGGTTTCTCTGCTATACAAAGTTTCATGAACTAAACTGAATTTAAGGTTTATTTTTTTTAGGACAATTAGACTACTCGTTTTCTTTATTTTTGAAGTATTGCTTCAATGTTAGGTTTAAAATATTGATCTGATTTCATGACTTTTCCATCTTCTCTGTAAATTGGATTTCCATTTTTATCCAATTTACTCATGTTACTCTTTTGAATTTCGGTAAAAACTTCTTCAATTTTATATTGTAATCCATGTTTCAACAAGGTTCCACATAAAATATATAACATATCACCACATGCATCAGCAATTTCAGTTAAGTCTCCATTCTTAGCTGCATCTAAATACTCATCATTTTCTTCCTGCATCAGTTTATGACGTAAAACGTAATCACTTTCTTTAATTTCAGCTATAGGTTCTTCTTCATTCCCTATTTTAAATGCTTCATGAAAACCTTTAACAGCATTGATACAATCTTGTAATAATAATTTTTCCATTTTCTTTATTTTGAATTTTAAGGTATCTTGTTAACTACAATTCTAAATTTTCATCTAATAATTCCGAGATTTCTCCTGAATGAACTGACTCAGACCATTTCTTTTCTAAAAAGCGATGTAACAGCCACAACAAAAGAGCCCCAAAAGGAATTGAGAGTAAGTTTACGACCAAATCTGGTATTCCAAAAAACACATCACCATTAGACAGTGTCGAAATCAACAACATGATAACTCCAAAAATAAATGTCCCTAAATAATAAGTCACTACACCTAAAATTGCATATCCCCATTTATTTTTATCATATTTATCAGCGAGTTTATACAAGAGGTTTCCTGCATAAAAAATAATGAGTAATCCTATCATTTTCTTATTTTTCTTCTTCCATTAAAATAAGTGCAAACAAAGCATAGTTAATCATATCATAATAATTGGCGTCAATCCCTTCTGAGACTAATGTTTGGCCTTTATTATCTTCTATTTGCTTTGTTCTTAATATCTTCATCAAGATTAAATCAGTAAGTGAAGGTATTCTCATATCTCTCCATGCTTCACCATAATCATGATTTTTCGCGATCATTAAGTCTCTTACATTCTTGGCGTATTGTTGATACAACTCAATCGTTTGATCTGCTGGCAATTCTAATGCTGCTGTGTCTTCAATTTCTAATTGAATTAACGCCATGATGCAATAGTTAACAATACCAATAAATTCAGGTTCAATCCCCTCATCTACTTTTGTCTCACCAGTTTCCTGAATGGTTCTAATTCGATTGGCTTTGATAAAAATTTGATCTGTTAAAGATGCCGGTCTTAGTATTCTCCAAGCAGTTCCATAATCAATGGTCTTTTTTTTAAATAACTCTTTACACTTCTCAAATTGCTTATCGTACTGATTTAAAGTTTGTTCCATATTATTCGACAAAAATATCTGTTGTTTTTAGCTCTATAATTTCCCCAAAATTAGCTAATTCTTTAAAATTAATCCTTTTTTTATCCCCAACAATTGAAATGTTTATTGGTTTTCCTTTTATATAGGTCTCATAAAAAGCAATCATTTCTTCAAAAGTTAATTGACGAATTTTATTTCTAAAAATATAATTAGGATCTTGAGTATATCCTTGTTCTTTCCATCGTTCAATTTGATTACTTATATTCCTAAAACCTGGTCTTGAAGCCATGCTACTTTGAATGATTCCACTTTTAATCGTTTCTATTCGTTCTGACTTAAGGGGCAATTCGTTAATTAATCCCATATAAACGTTTAAGGCTTCTATTGTTTTATCAGATTGACAGCCAACAACCCCATGAAACTCTTCGTTATTCCCAAAAATTCCATTTCGACATCCTCCACTTACTCTGTATGCTAAAGCTCTTCTCTCTCTTAACTCCTGAAAAACCAATGACCCCATTCCTTTTCCAAAATATTCATTAAAAGCATAAAGTTTATAGTGCTCTTCCAAAGGTACATCCCCCATATCTACGGTAAAATATATAAGTGATTGAGCGGTATATTTATTCGGTAAAAAATAAACCTTATTTTGTTTGATCGGTCTTATTTTCCTCTTTACATAACCATCGTCATTTGGTTTTAATTCTATGTCTTTTGTTCCTATGCCATTCTTTTCCAGGCTTGCTCTCACATTTTTATCATTACCAATATAATTGATGGTTAATTTTCTTGATTGAACCTCTGAAAAAAGCTCGACATAAGCTGGTGCTTTTATTTTTTTGATTTCGTGATGGGTTAACTGTTTTAGAAAAACAGAATTAGAATCATAGACAGCATACTCCTGAAGTGCCATTAAAATATCTTTAGGGGTTGCTTTTTTTAATTTTAAATCAGATTTTTTTTCTTCCCTAATTGTTTTTAATACACTTTCATTGGTTTCAATATCATTAAGGAAGGTATTGACTAACTTTAATGTTTGTGCTAAATAAGACTCCTCTCCTTTTACATTGAAATAAAAGAACCGTTCATCTGACCAAAAAGTATAATCTGAATTAAGGTATTGAAACGCTTTTTTTAATTCATTAACTGCTTGTTTATTCGTTCCCACTCTATTAAGATAGCTAGTCAATAATTCAACTTTAGCATTGGAATAATTCCCTATATCCCATTTAAAGGTTATTTCAAAAAGGTTATTTCTAGGATTTTTTGTGGTGATTAAACGTGTTCCATCTGTTAAAACCTGCTCTTCTACAGCTGAAGCAAAGTCAATGTAATTAAATGTTGTTTTCTGAGGTTTTTTCTTTTGAATCACTGTATAAAAATCAGATGATTCTGTTTTTAATTTAGGTATAGCTTTAAATGGTGGCTTCATTAATTTTTCAACATTATTTTTACCTTTATTTGAATACAAAGCGAAATAATTTTCTCCAAAAATTTTATTTGCATATTCAATAATATCTTTTTTAGTAATGTGTGCTAACTCTTTATTGTAATTGATCACTTGTTCCCAATTAAAACCTTGAGTAAAATAGTCTCCTAACAAACTTCCTATTTCTTCATTATCCTCTGTGTAATAATCTCTTTCTTTTCTAATATTCCTTTTTAAAACTTCTAACGATTCTTCAGAAAAATCGCCTTGTTTCAGTTTTTTCAACTCCGCCTCAACTAAATCATCCACTTGGGAAAATGATTGTCCAATTAATTTAGGTGATGCATCAATTCCAATAATACCAAAATCTTCCAAGAAATAGGTATAAGCTTCCCCATACATTATTTTATCATTCAGGTACAATTGATCAATAAATCCTGTATTATTTTGATTAGACAATAACCCTACCATTAACTCGGCTTTAGGTTCATTCACATCTTTAATTCCAACTGTTCTATAACCATACATTATTTCTTTATAAGGAGTAATGCTTATTTTTTTTTCTACTTTCCCATTCAGAGGGTTGAGCTGATGTTTTTTTGTAGGAATCATTGATGAATGAGGTAATCTTAACAACTTTTTTTCAATCATTGGTAAAACGGTTTCGGCATCAAAATCCCCTACCAAAACCAAGGCCATATTATTGGCTTTGTAATAGGTATAAAAGTAATCGTACATTGCCGATAGTGATGGCTTTTTTAAATGTTCTGTTCTTCCTAAAATTTTCTCTGCATAAGAACTTCCATCAAAAATTCCTTTAAAAAATTCTTCGAACAACCTAGAATAAGGGTCAGCAGCATACATATTACTTTCTTCATAAACGGCTTCCAGTTCTAATTGAAACAACCTAAATACTGGTTTTTCCATACGATGAACTGATATTTCCAACCATCTTTCTAATTGATTTTTTGGAAAAGTCCCAAAGTAAGAGGTATGATCAATTCCGGTCATTGCATTTACATCAACTGCACCTATTTCTGCCATTATCTTATCGTATTCATTGGGTATAGCATAGGCATTGGCCAACTCTGACTGCTCAGTAATTTTTTGATGAAGTTCTTTAATTTTAGCAGGGTCAGTTTCTTTTTTTAGTACATCATAAAGTGTTGTTATACTGTCTAAATGTACTTTTTCTCTTTTGTAATCTGTTGTCCCCATTTCTTGAGTTCCCTTGAACAACATGTGTTCGAGATAATGAGCCATTCCTGTATTATCTTGTGGATCATCCTTACTCCCTACATTTACTACAATACTTCCATAAATTTCGGGTTTATCGTGATTCTCAACTAACAGTACGCGCATTCCATTAGACAACACAGTTTCTTTTAGCCCTATTGGGTCGTTTTTATAATCTTTCAATATAGTTTGCCCATAACTGTTAAAAACTATACTTACAAAAACAATAACACTTATCACTTTCATTCTCATAAAAACTTTAATTTTGTTGAACACCAAAAAAACTGAGCATTTGATTGATCATATTTTTCAACGTAAAACTACAATTAATTGTAGAGGTAAGCTAATAGACTTATCAACACCAAAAGTAATGGGGGTTATTAATATAACGCCTGACTCTTTTTATGATGGTGGCCAAACCAACACTATTGAAAAAGCTGTTGCTCAAGCTGAAAAACACCTCAGTGAGGGAGCAACTTTTTTAGATATTGGCGGGTATTCTTCTCGCCCTGATGCTCCACACATTTCTGAAGAAGAAGAACTAAATCGAGTACTTCCAGTTATTCGAGAAATCTCAACAAGTTTTCCTGATAGTATTCTTTCCGTGGACACTTTCAGAAGTCGAATCGCTGAAAAAGCGGTTGAACAAGGAGCAGCAATCATTAATGATATTTCTGCTGGAGACATAGACCCTGAGATGTTAGCTGTAATTGCAGCTTTACAAGTACCTTATATTGCTATGCACATGAAAGGTACTCCACAAACAATGCAGAATAACCCTAACTATGGTAATGTTATTGAAGAAATAATCTATTATTTTTCAAAAAAAATTGATGATATCAATTGTAAAGGAATCAATGATGTTATCCTTGATGTAGGCTTTGGTTTTGGGAAATCTATTGAAGACAATTATCAATTATTGAATCAACTTTCAGCTTTTAAACTATTTAAGATTCCAATATTAACGGGAGTATCAAGAAAATCAATGTTGTATAAGCCTTTAGAAATTACTCCTGAAAAAGCTCTAAATGCCACAAGTATAGCACATACTATAGCATTACAAAAAGGAAGTAATATTTTAAGGGTACACGATGTTAAAGCAGCTATTGAGTGCATAAGAATCGTAGAATTAGCTACATTTTCTTAGTTTTTTAGAAGAACAAGAATCAGGTTTTTATTCTATTTTAGCTAAAAACACACCTGTACAACATGACTACTCCAAGAAAATGTTTGGTATGCGATGCCCCAATCCGTGGTAGAATTGACAAAAAATTTTGCAATGATACTTGTAGAAATACCTACAATAATAACAATAAACGCCAAAAAGAATTTTTTGAAAGAAAAGTAAACGCTATTCTCCGTAAGAACAAACGTATTTTAGCGCAACTCACTCCTAAAGAAAAATCAAAAACCACCAAAGAGGAATTACTCTTTAATGGTTTCAATTTTTACTATTTTACCAATATCTATAAAACCAAACAAGGGAAAACCTATTATTTTGTTTATGATTATGGTTACCTTGAGTTGGAAAACGAGGATTTTGCTCTCGTTAGAAAAAAAGAATATGTAAAATGACAGCTTTAATGTATTGCAGGTCTCCAAGGAAGATTAGCAGTAACTTCTCCCTCAATTATTAATAATTCTTCTAACCTTTTTTCTATTTCTTCTTCAGAGAAGTAATGAGTAGCCATTTTCAAAAATAGATCAACATGCGCCTTTTCTTGTTTATAAAGATTAGTGTAAAATTTCTTTATATCTTCTTCTTCTGCTGCTTCTCCTACTAATTTAAAACGCTCTACCCCTCTCATTTCTGCAATAGAAGCTATAATCAAACGATCTAAAAAACGGCCATCCCTTGAAGTTCTTACATGCGGTAAAATTCCTTTCAAATAAGTATCCTGATTAAACTTACCATTTAAAGTTAGCCCTCTTTTTTGCATCAATTCATAAACTTGTTTGAAATGTAACAATTCTTCAATTGCTGTTTGCGTTAACTCCCCTATGATTTTACTTCTGTCTGGATATTTAGCAACAATAGACATACACATTGTCGATACTTTTCGTTCTGCATCTGCATGGTCTTGTAAAAATTCGTCTAAGTTCTCTAATACCTGATTGGCCCATTCTTTAGGCGTATCATATTTTAATTTAATTTCCATTTCCTTAAAGTTCTACTAATTTATTTACTGTTTTCCAATTTCTTGTTGTTGCCGTAACTCCCAATTTTTTCTCAAAGAAATTATTTGATAATTTTGATTGGTGATATTTATCGACACATTTTAAATATACAGCATACGGCGTTATTTTAAACGCTTCTGGTAGATAGTCATTGACTGGTATGCTGTCGATATTTTCTTTAGCCGGGGGTTCTTTTAAAAATGTAATGTGAATGTTTTCACTTTCATCATAAGGCATTTTATCAATTATTTCTTGAATTTGATTTTGTTCTAAAACAACTACTGGTACTTCAAAGCCAAAATTAAGCTTGATCAAATTTTCAATTTTAGTTACCGATTGTGAGCTATTTTCACTTGAATCAAAGCCAATATTTCCACTTTGGATATAAGTTTTCACATTAATGAACCCCTCTTTTTCTAGGAGTGAACTTAGGTCTTTCATTAATATTTTTCTTTTTCCGCCAACATTTATACCTCTGAGTATAGCTACCAATCGTTTCATTTTTAGAAGTTTTTTAATTTTCTAGCCATATCTCTTTTATCATCACGTTCTTTAATTGAATTTCTTTTATCATGCAATTTCTTCCCTTCTGCCAAAGCGATATTCAATTTTGCTCTACCATTATCGTCAATAAAAAGCAAAGTTGAAACTAAAGCAAAACCTTTAACTTTAAGTTTACGCTCTATTTTATTAATTTCTGTTCGATTCAATAATAATTTTCGATCTCGTCTTGGTTGATGATTTACAAAACCGCCATTGGAGTACTCTTCAATATACATATTACGGACAAAAATTTCTCCTTTTTCTAAAACGCAGTATGACTCTGCTATACTTGCTTTACCTAATCTTATTGACTTTATTTCTGTCCCTACTAACTGAATACCAGCAGTATAAGCATCAATAAAATGATACTCAAATTTTGCTTTCTTATTTTTAATTTTAATTGTACTCATGTATATGCCTTCTATTTTTTAAAAGTATCTGTCTTTGTATCATAGCCATAAGGACAATGTTTACAACCACTTTTACAACAATATCCTCTTTTTAAATGATAGGCTTCTGTAAAAACGATATAACCTTCTGGAGATAAATAATATTCATCTGGATTTAACTTTGATTTTTTAGAAAATCCACTCATGTCGTCTGCCATACAACAAAGATAGTTATTATTGATAAAGCGTGAAATTATTTATAATGAGTTAATACCAACAAAAAAGCCGTTACTTTAACAGTAACGGCTTTTTATATCGGTTGTAGGAATTCTTATTTTCCTTCCATTTTAGCTTTTAACTCAGCTAATGCATCGATATCTCCTAATGTAGATTTCTCAGCAGCAGCGTTGTTTGAAGAAACTGCTTTTCTATCAGCTTTTCTTTTAGACTCTTCAACTTCTCCCCACATTAAAGCATGAGAAACTAAGATTTTCTTGTTTTCTTTGTTGAATTCAATCACTTTGAATGAAGCTTTTTCATCAACACCTAAACTAGAACCATCTTCTTTTTTCATGTGTTTAACTGGACAGAATCCTTCGATTCCGTATGGTAAAGAAACGATACCAGCTTTATCTTTTAATTTGATTACTGTTCCTTCATGAACTGAATCTAAAGTAAAGATAGTTTCGTAAGTATCCCATGGATTTTCTTGTAATTGTTTATGTCCTAAGCTTAATCGTCTGTTTTCTAAATCTAATTCTAAAACAGTTACATCTAACTCTTGACCTACAGAACAGAAATCTGATGGGTGCTTAATTTTCTTTTCCCAAGATAAATCAGAAATGTGAATTAATCCATCAATACCTTCTTCTAACTCAACAAATACACCGAAGTTAGTAAAGTTTTTAACTACAGCTTTGTGTTGTGAAGCAACTGGGTATTTGTCTTGGATACCTGCCCAAGGATCTGGCATTAATTGCTTCATTCCTAAAGACATTTTACGCTCTTCTCTATCTAAAGTTAATACTTGAGTTTCAACCTCGTCACCAACTTTTAAGAAATCGTTAGCAGTTCTTAAGTGTTGACTCCAGCTCATCTCAGAAACGTGAACTAAACCTTCAACACCTGGAGCTACTTCAATAAACGCACCGTAATCAGTTAAAACAACTACTTTACCTTTAATTGTATCTCCAACTTTTAAGTTTTCATCTAATGCATCCCATGGGTGAGCGCTTAATTGTTTCAATCCTAAAGCAATACGTTTCTTGTTATCATCAAAATCAAGAATTACTACTTGAATCTTTTGATCTAATTCAACGATTTCTTCTGGATGGTTAACACGTCCCCAAGAAAGATCAGTAATGTGAATTAATCCATCAACTCCACCAAGGTCAACGAATACACCGTAAGAAGTAATGTTCTTAACAGTTCCTTCGATAACTTGTCCTTGCTCAAGTCCTTTCATGATTAATTTCTTCTGCTCTTCTAATTCAGCTTCGATTAATGCTTTATGAGAAACAACTACGTTTTTAAACTCGTTGTTAATCTTAACCACTTTGAACTCCATGTTTTTACCAACGTATTGATCGTAATCTCTAATTGGTTTAACATCGATTTGTGAACCTGGTAAGAAAGCCTCAATTCCAAATACGTCAGCGATTAAACCACCTTTAGTTCTACACTTAACATATCCAGTAATGATTTCTCCTGTTTCTAACACTTCATTAACTCTAGTCCAAGCAGTTTGAACTCTAGCAGTTTTGTGAGAAACAACTAATTGACCTGTTTTATCTTCCATCGTTTCGATGTAAACTTCTACAGAGTCACCAACTTTTAAATCTGGGTTGTAACGGAATTCGTTTCTAGAAACGATACCTTCACTTTTGTACCCAATGTTAACAACAACTTCTCTATCAGTAATTTCAATTACAGATCCATTGATAACTTGTTTCTCTTCGATTTGAGTTAACGTTGCATCATACTTCTTACTTAACTCTGAACGTTCTTCAGCAGAATAAATTTCTGAGTTTTCGTAAGCACTCCAATCAAAGTTTTCTAAAGTTACAGCTTCTGTTGCTGTTGTGTTTTTTTCTTCAGCCATTTGGCATTAAAAATTTGTATCCCAAATCCGGTAATTTGAGAGGTTTTTAACATGATTAATTATTGTACCGGCAATAATTTTAACTTTCAAGGTTGCAAAGGTAGGGATTTTATTTTGTAAATACTAATTGTTAAATTTATTATGTTTTTTCACTTAAATCAGCAAAAATTACTAAATGCATCTTTGATGATTTATTGAATTTTAAATAAAAATTCAATACTCTATTCATTTCCTTTGAAGAGAGATTCAAAATTCTTGAATGTCGAATTAATATTACTACTATTGATATTACTATTGTGATATAATATTGTAGAGTACATTGTAGTATAAGCTGTATTAAAAACAAGATCTATTTTTACTATATCTGACTTATATAAACTACTATTGTACCATCGATTAAATATTGAATGCCTTTTTTCTTGTTTTCCATCAGCGTTTGAACATACATATAACAATACATTTTCTCTATTTTTGAAAAAATCATTTATTATTTCACTTATTGTTCTAGAAACTCTTGAGTCTAACGGAACTGATTTGTTACTTTTTGAATTTGTATTCTCAATTGAAATTTGATAAACATCTTTAAACCAATCCTCTTGAAGACCAATTAATTCAAAGTGCATATCAGTATAAAAAGCTATACTATAATCAATATTATTTACTGTTTCGAACCGATATACACTTTTTTCTTCATCAAATCTATACTTGTAGGGGCTTGGCAAGTTTTATTTTTTTTTCTCTGATTGTTTTTAAATCTATTTCATCCTTTAGATATGAACTCACAATTTGCTTATTAGAATGCATCCTCTCTAATAATTTAATTAATGAATCTTTATTTACTTTTTTCTTTTTCATAGGATAATATATATCAAATATAGGATATTTATTTTATAGCATCTCCATACATTTACGTCATGTATAAAAAAAAGTTATATAAAAAAACTGTATCCTAATCTGATTTATTTTTGCCTGAATAATTTCAACAACGTTAATCTTAAATAAGTGAGTAAATCAAAAATTAATTTATTTCATAAAAACACCTAAAAATCAAATGACATATTAAACCGCATTCATATCTACCCTAAAACCTTTCCAAAAAAATCTGTTACTGGTTTAGCTTTTAAATAATAATCCATAATAATATCAGGAAGATTTTCATCTAAAACAGTTTCTGGTGGTAATTCAGCAAAATAGTACCAATTTTTATTGAACACTAACTCTTGATTTTCTGCAGCTACTTTTAACTCTTTAGGTAAGCGTTTAGCTTTTTGCCCTTGAATTTCCCCATAAGTTTCTTTAAAATCTTTGGCTTGAATTAGTTGTTCAAAGTTTTTTAAATCGTTTACAATTGCCGTTCTAACCGCAGCTACTTGTGGGGTACTCAATTGATAAACACCTCCATAAACTCGAACATATTCTGGCGTAAATTCAAAATATAAGCCTGGTGTTGTTTTATCCTTTTTTCCATTGGGTGAAATAATTGCCGAACGGTTTATTTTATATGGGGATTTATCTTTAGAGAAACGAATGTCTCTATTAATTCTAAATATGGCATCTTTAGGTTGTATTGCTATACTTTGATCGATTTCGTTCATTCTAGAGATCATTTCCTGAACAAATAACTTAAAAGGATCTTTGATTGTAGTCTCATACCTTTTACGATTTTCATCAAACCAATCTTTATGATTATTGGATGCTAGCTCTTTAAAAAACTCAATAAAATCGGGAGTAAACCAGGCCATATTTTTAATTGTTTTCTTGTAAATCTACAATGTTAAACTCTACATTTGCTTCTACCATTTCTTGTTGTAATCCTTTTGGAAACTCTTCCTTTAACATTCTCACAACTTCTTCACAAACAGCTTGTTCTACTTTCTTTTTCTTTTTGACTTTAGAAAGCATCACATCTGCAATTAAACCTACCAATTCTCCTTTATGTGCTTTAACCACCTCCTCGGGATTGGTAACATCTATATCTATTGTAATTCGCATCATATTAAATACCAATTTGTTTTGCAATAATACTGTTTTCATCTAAAAATCCGTGCTTTAAAACGTTTAGAGTTATTAACGAAAAGGAAAAACAATTGTATTTTAAACAAAAAAAGTCCCGTTACAACTGCAACGGGACTTTTTATCTAATTCAAATAATGAAGTTTTATTCAGCTAAAACAATCACATTATTATTTAATACTTCTACTACTCCACCTTTGACATCAAAAGTTTCTTCACCTTTTGCAGTAGTAATAACGACACTACCTTTTTGCAAAGTTGTAATAAAAGGAGCGTGATCATTTAATATACCAATTAAACCTGTAGTTCCTGGAACGATGATACTATCAGCAGCTCCTTTAAACAAGTTTTCATCTGGTGTTATTATTTCAACATTCATTTTAATTCGCTTTTAAATTATTTAGTTTCGGCTAACATTTTCTCTCCAGCTTCGATTACCTCTTCGATAGAACCTTTTAAGTTAAATGCTGCTTCAGGATATTGATCAACTTCTCCGTTTAAGATCATTTTAAATCCTTTGATTGTATCTTCAATAGGAACTAAAACCCCTGCTAATCCAGTAAATTGCTCTGCAACGTGGAATGGCTGAGATAAGAAACGTTGAATTCTTCTCGCTCTGTGTACAACTAATTTATCTTCTTCTGATAATTCATCCATACCTAAGATTGCGATAATATCTTGTAACTCTTTATATTGTTGTAAGATGTTCTTAACAGCTTGAGCCGTATCGTAGTGATCGTTACCTAAAATTTGTGGAGTTAAAATTCTTGATGTAGAATCCAATGGATCAACCGCTGGATAAATTCCTAACTCAGCAATTTTACGAGACAATACTGTTGTAGCATCCAAGTGAGCAAATGTTGCTGCTGGTGCTGGATCCGTTAAATCATCTGCAGGTACATAAACCGCCTGTACAGAAGTAATCGATCCTCTCTTCGTTGAAGTAATACGCTCTTGCATTGCTCCCATCTCAGAAGCTAGTGTAGGTTGGTAACCTACAGCTGATGGCATACGTCCTAATAAGGCAGACACCTCTGAACCAGCTTGTGTAAAACGGAAAATGTTATCGATAAAGAAAAGAATATCTTTTCCTTGTCCTTCTCCATCTCCATCACGGAAATATTCTGCAATAGTTAATCCTGATAATGCTACTCTAGCACGTGCACCTGGAGGCTCATTCATTTGTCCAAATACGAAAGTTGCTTTAGAGTTTTCTAATTCTTTTTTATCAATAGCATTTAAGTCCCATCCACCTTCTTCCATAGATTTTTCGAAAGCTTCACCATACTTAATAATACCTGATTCAATCATCTCACGTAACAAATCGTTCCCCTCACGAGTACGTTCACCTACACCAGCAAATACAGATAATCCATCATATCCTTTTGCAATATTGTTAATCAACTCCTGAATCAATACTGTTTTACCTACTCCGGCACCACCAAACAATCCAATTTTACCACCTTTTGCGTAAGGCTCAATCAAATCAATTACTTTAATCCCTGTAAATAATACTTCAGTAGAAGTTGATAAGTTCTCAAATTTAGGAGCTTCTTGATGTATACTTCTTGAAGTAGACTTGTCACAAGCACCAATACCATCGATAGCCTCTCCAATTACGTTAAATAATCTTCCTTTTACTTGATCTCCAGTTGGCATTGAAATAGGAGCTCCTGTTCCAACAGCTTCCATTCCTCTATAAACACCATCAGTAGAATCCATAGAAATTGTTCTAACAGAATCTTGACCAATATGTTGTTGACACTCTAATACTAATACTGTACCATCTTCTTTCTTGACTTCTACAGCATCTAAAATCTCTGGTAATTGACCAGCACCCTCAAAGTTAATATCGACTACAGGACCAATTACCTGAGCTACTTTTCCTTTTATTTGTGACATGCTTTAATTATTTTTTAATAGCTATTGTTATAAAATTTTGTGCAAAAGTAACACATTTTATTAGTTCTGCACATTTTAATCTGACTATTTCTATTTATTTATAAACTTTCTATCGTTAATTTGTTTAAAACCTCCTCCTTGTTTACCTTCTATTTATAGGTTAACAGATCAGTTAATCTTGATTAAGAAATCTTTAATTTTTGACGAGATTTGCAACTTCTTAAAAAAAAAGTTGTTTTTTTCTGTAAAAAAATTACTTTTGCGCTTTGTAAACGTACAAACAAATAACAAAAGTATTACAACATAAAAACAACTTATTATGTATTGGACATTAGAATTAGCATCTTATTTAGAAGATGCACCTTGGCCAGCAGTTAAAGAAGAATTAATTGACTACGCGATGAGAACTGGAGCTCCTTTGGAAGTTGTAGAGAACCTTTCTGCGCTGGAAGACGAGGGAGAAACTTATGAGACTATCGAAGATATTTGGCCTGATTATCCAACTAAAGATGATTTTTTCTTTAATGAGGATGAGTATTAATTCAACAAAAAACTAAAAAAGCAGTGGTTAAATCACTGCTTTTTTTTTGCTTTTAATTGGAATACATCATTAGGAAAACCTTATCCTCTTCTATAATAAAATTCCCATGCAGTAGAGCTCCTTTAGTAAACACGCTACTTGTGTAATTCGTACAAACTTGATGATGAGTAAGTTCTTGATGCTTTAACCATTTAAAATCAACCGAGCAATCTGTACTACTTCCTCCATCATTCGCAACTGCTGTCTTCAATTTTTCAATTGTTTCTTTCTCAAAATATAAAACAGCTTCTAATTGATAATCTGTTGGTCCAGGAATACTCGAATTTTCTATTCCTAACGGATAATACACCCATTGGGCACTAACAGGTTTATACTTTTCTAAATTGATTATTTTAGACAAAGTATCCAAATCATTACTTATACTTGGTACTTTCTGTTGTTTATTACTAGAATCGCAACTAAATAAAAAAAATAAAGAAAGAATTGCTATCAACCTAAAAATCATCTCAACTTATTTTTTAACTGCTTAACCCTAATTAAAGCATTTTTCTTTGAGGTATATGTTTCTTTTTGAATCAGGTTCCAAGCCTTATCTTGTTGTTGAAGTTGCTTTAACAGCGTCTTCAAATCATCTGTAAAGCCAACTTTGGTCTTTCTAGTTTTCTTATTTGCGACTACATAGACTACCATCTATTACAACTAAAGTATAGCATTAATAATTTTCTCAATGGTATATCCCTCTGCTTCAGCCATATAATTACGCACCAAACGGTGTCTTAAAATTGGAATTGCCACAGCTTTAACATCTTCAATATCAGGAGAATATTTTCCGTTAATTGCAGCATGACATTTAGCAGCTAGAATCAAATTTTGTGATGCTCTAGGTCCTGCTCCCCATGATACAAATTTTTTAATCACTTCTGGTGAAGTAGAATCAGTTGCCCGTGTTTTAACGCTTAATTTCACAGCGTATTCCAACACATTTTGTGGTACTGGAATTCTACGAATAAGATCTTGAAAATAAATAATTTCTTCAGCATTTAATATAGATGTTAACGCAACTTTTTTATTAGATGTGGTAGCATCAACAATGGCTAATTCTTCTTCATAACTTGGATAGTCTACCCAAACATTAAACATAAAACGGTCTAATTGCGCCTCTGGTAAAGGATAAGTTCCCTCCTGCTCTATTGGGTTTTGAGTTGCCAACACAAAAAACGGTTTGGATAACTCAAATTTTTGTCCAGCTGTAGTAACAGACTTTTCCTGCATAGCCTCTAATAAGGCAGCTTGAGTTTTTGGAGGTGTTCTATTAATTTCATCAGCTAAGATAATATTTGCAAATAACGGTCCTTTGATAAACTTAAATTGTTTGGTCTCATCTAAAATTTCAGAACCAATAATATCTGATGGCATTAGATCTGGCGTGAATTGAATTCTATTGAAATCAAGTCCTAAAACATCAGCAATAGTATTCACCAACAACGTTTTAGCTAATCCTGGTACACCTACTAATAGGCAGTGTCCCTTACTAAAAATAGAGATTAAAACTTGTTTAATCACCTCTTCTTGCCCAACTATTACTTTACCTATTTCAGTGTTTAGCTCTTTGTATTTAGCTACAAAAGCATCTAACCCTTCTACGTCTGATTTATACATATTTGTTCTTAATTCTTTTATTTGTTAATGCTCTTTTGAAGCTGCGATATCATCTTTATTAGGTAGGAATGTATAAAAGCCAAATCCAATTGAAAAATATTGGGACGTATCGCCTCCAGTACCAGCTGCAAAACCTGGCAACTTGGCTACTCCTAAATTTTTCTCTGAAAAACCAGCTGTCATGTAATTATAGTTTACCGTCAAACCGATTGATAACAAATCACTTTGAGTTTGTAAATACACTCCAACTTTAGGTTCAAAATTGACCCCAGTTGTTTTGTAAGTATACCCTACACCATTATATTCACTCGTGGTGTTAAAATTATTATACCCTACTTTAACTTCAGCTTCAATGAATAATTGGCGATTTTGCTGAAATACTCTACTTACACTTACAAATGGATTAATGATTTTATGTGAGCCATTTACTTTATCTGACGGAAAAGAATTTACATCAATGTCCCAAAAACCATATTTCATTCCTGCTCCAAAAGCAAAATCATTTAACAAACGATAATTATAGGAAAAATCAAGATCAATCATACCATCTAAAATGCCTCTAAACATTTTATCTCCAGTAGGAGTTGGCAACTTAAAATCTGCTTTAATAACGGAATGATGTGCGCTTTTTCCTCCATGTGTTTTTTTCTTCTTCTTAGAACCAGATGTGTATTGCCCATAAACAACTGGACCTACCAAAAAAGTAAGTATAAAAAAAGTAAGTGTTTTAAATTTCATGGGGCTAATTTACAATAAAAAACTTTTTAGTAAGCTTTTGATAAGGAGTAATTAATTGATAAAAATATTCTCCATTTGCAATTGTATTCGTATTAAAGTATACTGGATGAATTCCTTCTTGAAAAGTCTCCTCTTTTAACACGGTAACAATTTGATCATTTTTATCGATAATCTGTAATAAAATTTTAGTTTCTTCTTTTAACTCAAATCCTAGTTGTATATCTCCTTTTGCATAAGGACTTTTTAAATCGTAAAGCACTGCATAATTGACTGTCGTTTTACGAATTTTACCTAATCCAATATAGGTTACAAATTTTCGATAAGCTATGAATAATAGATATGCAGAAACCATTATTGACAAAGCCATAAGTATATCTGCCACAACATGACCAATTGGTCCACTCCTCCATAACTCTTTAAACATAGTTTTCTATTTATTTGATTTTAATGTTCTCTCTAAATCTTTTTTAAAATTTGGCAACAAATGTAAATCTTTTTTTAATAGTGCTTCTTGATCCAATTGATTTAATTCTGAGATAATAACCCCTGTGTTTACAGCATCTGTCATTTTAACTGTAATCGATGTTAAAGGTGTAACTATCCAACGAGCAGCAATAGGTAAAATTGTTTTTTGACGCTCTAGCTCTAGTTGCGCAATTTCATTTAGTTTTTCTGCAATTTCTTTGGCTTTAAATGCCTGACTTAATTCTAATTGTAATGTAGTATATCGCGTTTCAAAAGTTCGATATAATTGGAGCAAAGCTTCGCTGGTTAGTTGCGCTTCATTGAGGGGTTCAAAAGTAAAAGTTGAATTTTCAATTTCTTTTGGGTGCTCCCCTAATAAAATACATTCAGCTTCATACCATAGCGCTACTTTCTCCGCTCTTTTGGCATAGATTTTAGGAATAACAATCCTTTGAAAAAGTTCTTTTTTTAATTCAAACAATTTTAACGCTAAGACTTCTTGCCAATTGTCTTCCTCTGCTTCCAGATATAATAAAGCCTCACTCTTGTTCATTTTTACAATTGAGTTAAGAAATCAATGACATCTATATTATCAGCATAATCCCACAATTGTGGTGTTTGAGCTTTTCCAAAAGGAATATTATTTTGGCCAACAACGCATTGAATTTCAGATTTATTTTCGGTTAAAAATTTCTGAACTTCTTCAATTTTTTCGTATTCCTCATAAAAAAGCATCCCAATAGGAGAATGTAAACTTGAATCTTCTTTCATTAATAAAAATCCATTTTCGACCATGTCATGCTGTTCCATCAAATAAACCGCTTTATGATAATCATAATTATTTGCATATTTATTATTTTCTGAAACATAGTCATGTTTGAAAAATGCTCCAAATATTGCATCTAAATCATACCCTTTTGGAACATACAACTTGGTTACATTTCTGCATCCAAGTCCATAGTATAAAAACACATCATCTGCCAAACTCGACAACTCTTCTTTGGTCTCTTCTCCAGTTAATACAGCTACTGAAGTTCTATTCTTACGAATAATGTTGGGATACTTCCCAAAATATGTATCGAAATACCTTGCTGTATTGTTACTTCCAGTTGCTATTACAGCATCAAAACCTTCTAGTTTAAACGGAATAAATTCAATGGACTTTTCCACATTAATATCAAAGAAATTCAACACTTTAACTACAGCAGGAATTAACACATTATCATCAGATGACAATTTAGCCTTAACCTTTCCTCCAAGAAGATATACACACAACAAATCGTGAAACCCAACCATTGGAATATTTCCAGCCATAATAATCGCGACTGTTTTATCAAGGTCTTTAGTTATTGTATATTTAGAAACCCATAATTCAAGATTTTCTTTTGTTAACGCCTTTCCCCAAGACTCAAAAGCAAATAACACTTCTTTTTCAGTAAACCATCCATTGTGGTGTTTAACCGTTTTTGTTTTTTCTACTAAATTATGGTATTCCTCTTCAGTAATTCCAAGTTCAAAATCTGTCCAAGTTTCTTGATTACCAACAGCTGAAAGTACCTTTCCTAATTGTACTAAACTATTAATTCTTTGAGACCAACTCATTTTTTTATTTCTGTTCTTATTAGTTTCAGCTAGCAAAGATACAAATTAACATGATTGTATCAGCAGTATTTTAAACATCAAACTCATCGTCTGGATCAGGCAACTCCAAAGCTTTTACAGATTGAATAGCATTTCCTGCAATACCTTTAATTGAATTATACATAAAATTGGTATTTAACACCACTTTTTCAATTTGTTTTTCTCTTCTTTTCCAATGTCCTTGCATTGAACGTTTCTCTTTTTCAAGGTCTGCTTTCATTTGCGAAAAACCTTCTACAATGGCTTCAATTTGCAATCTAAATTCATTCCCTGTTAAAAAGTCGTATAACATTGACATCTTATCTCCTTTATTTTCTTGAGTAGATACTGCCATTGACAGTTGAACAATTGACTCTCTCAACACTGCACAAAGCCCTTTAAACTCTTCGTAAGAACAGATCCAAATTCCGTCTTTCATCCCAAAACGAGGCATATCACTTGGCATTGTATTCGTTACCAAAACACCAATATTTGCTCCTTTATCTCTAATGTCATTTTTAAACTTTTCAATCCATGTTGGTTGAAAATCTTTTGTCCTTTTACTTTCGTAATAGATTGAACCACAGTTTTGTCGTGAACGTGTATTAACGATTTGCAAACAATCCCCTCCTCTAGCACCTTTCTTTACTTCAGTAATTGAATCTAAAGGAAAATTGGTTGCTAAGAATTCCTCAATTGCTAACTCTTGAACTTCTCCCTGCATTTGCATTGAACCTTGTTCTTGCTTACGCTTCATTTCTTCTGTTAGCTTCTTTTGGTCTTCTAACTGTTTTTGAAGCTCTTTATATTTGAGTTCATTTTTTTCAGCTTCTAATTTTCGAATTTTTTCTTTTTCAAGGAGTAAAGTTTCATTGAGCTTTTTTTGAGCTTCAGCTTCAGCTGCTTCTTTTAACTCAGATTTTTCTCTTTTTAATTTTTCAATTTCAGCTTTTGTCCGATTCAATTCTTTAATCTGCTCCGACTTATCATTCAACTCCTTTTGTAAAGCTTTAAATTGTTCAGAATTTTCTTCAGAAAGCTTCGCTTTTAATTTATCTTCAATTGCTTTACGGTCCTCTTTCAACTGTTTCTCTAGACGCTCTCTAAAAAGTTCATTTTCCTTTTTCTTTTGAGATTCAAATTTTTCTCGTTCTTTTTCAAGTTTTTCTTGACTGCTTTCAAACTTCTTTTTTTCATCCGCCAACTGTGCGTGATATTTCTGTTTAATTTCTTCTTCTAATTGATGTGCTAGAATATCTTGAACATCTATTGCTGTTCTACAGTTTGGGCAATTGATTTGATTTTGATTACTCATTTATATTTTTGGTCAATGTTTAAGCGATAGGAATTAAATCCTAATTCCAAAGATACAAATATCATCCACCTGTTCCAAGTCCCCTTTCCAATTGACGATATATTCATGTAAAATTCTTTTTTGTTCTTTCATCGACTTATTTTGAATAGCTAACAAAATATTTTGAAAAGGTTTAGTTTTCAACTTTTTTCTTCTTTCTCCTCCAAATTGATCTATATATCCATCAGAGAACAGATAAATCGTATCTCCCTCCTCAAGGTTTATCAAATGTGTGGTAAATAATTTTTGTCTAGTAAAAGCTCCAATAGGCTGTTTATCTGGCTTATACTCTATTATCGCACCATTTCTCACTAACCATAGTGGTCGATAAGCACCTGCATATTCTAAAATATTTCCTTTTAAAGAGCATAGTGCGATATCCATTCCATCCCTTACACTTTGTTCATTGTGCTCAAATTTTTGAGTTACAAACTCTCTTGTTTTATCTAAAATTTCACCTGGTTTAATTAAGCCATATTCTTTTACCGAACGATTTAGTCCATAATTACAAACAACAGAAACCATTGCCGCAGAAACTCCATGTCCTGTACAATCAGCTACAGCAAACAAAGTTCTGTCCCATTGCTTTTCTATCCAATAAAAATCACCTGCTACAATATCTTTGGGTTTATAATAGACAAAAGCATCTTTAAAATGGCTTTCTACCTCTTCTTTTTCTGGTAAAATGGCTTTTTGAATTTTCTTAGCGTAAGTGATATTATCTACAATTTCTTTATTTCTTTTTTGGAGTACATTTCTTTGTGCATTCATTCTAGCAATAAAACCATTGAGGTGGTTTACAAAAAAAGCTAGAATCAAAAAGAATCCAATGATCATGGTAATTAGGAGTGCTACATTATTTAAAATATAATTTGCATTTCCAGTAATCGAAAAGATCAATAATGAGACTAATAATACCACTAATTGAATAAAAGCATTTTTTAAGTTAACAATAAAACCTGTTAGGATAATAAAGAAGATTAAAAAAGTGATATTTCTTAATAAAAGTTTTTCAAAAATTAAATCATGATGCACTGAGTTTAAAGATAAAAACTGCCCAATAATGATATTGGCTACCATTGTCCAAGTGAGGTACAAAAAAATCTTTTTACAACTTTCTCCACTTCTAAAAAAACTATACACTAAAATCCCCAACAACAAAACTATCCCTACATAGAAATTCGTTTTTAACGACAATGTTAACTGAGCATAATTCGTTAATAGATTAATGACTAATCCCACCATAGAAAAAGCCAGCGTAATGAAAAAAATCACCTGCTTTCCTTTCTGATAAGTGTAATTATTTTTAACTCTACTCCTAAACATAGTGTTTAAGGTAGCGATTCCTAATAATAAAAACCGACTTTTAAACGTCTTTCAATACAAAATCAGTAATAAAACAAGCTAACAATCCGCTTAAAAACGGACTAAGAACTATAAATCTAACTCTTCATTATACATATCATCCAATTCACTGTCGTCAACTACATGAAGCTCATTCTCTGTTGAAGCAACTACAGTTGCTACAGTGGCATCGCCTGTAACATTTACCACAGTCCTCATCATATCTAGTAAACGATCGATTGGAATAATAAAGGCTACCCAAGCAGGATTTAAGCCTACTGAACCTAAAACAATCATTAACATTACTAAGCCAGCACTTGGTACAGCAGCAGAACCAATTGACGCCAATGTAGCTGTTAATACAATTGTCATTTGCTGACCAAACGATAAATCAATTAAATGAATTTGTGCTAAGAATATTGCTGCTACAGCTTGATACAAACTAGTTCCATCCATATTTACGGTTGCTCCTATTGGCAAAACAAAACTTGTGACTTCTTTTGACACTCCTACTCTATCTCTAACACACTCAATAGTAACGGGAAGTGTTGCTGCACTTGAACTTGTAGAAAAAGCTAAAAACTGGGCCGGGCTTATTCTTTTAAAGAAGCTTCCATAAGTTATTTTTTTACGCACTACTAATTTCAACACAAAAGGATAAACCACAAAAATCATCAATGCTAAACCTAGAGCTACTACCAAACTATAAACTCCCAATGTTGCAAAAAGTTCGAATAATTTAGAGGGATCATCCTTTGCTAATTCTGAAAACTTTCCAGCTAATAATGCAAAGACAAAGAATGGGGCCGCTTTCATAATGACATCAACCATCATTAAAAACACATCATTTAACCCTCCTATAACTGCATTAACAGGTTTTGCCGATTCAGCAGGAATTAGTAATAATGAAACACCAAAGAACACACCAAAAAAGATAACTTGAAGCATTAATTTGTTATTCGTTAATGACACAAAAATATTTGAAGGAACAATGTCTACTAAAGCCTGTAGTGGTCCAGATTTTTTAGTTTTACTCACTTCAGCTGCTTTCTTTTGCATGCTTGCATCATTAGAGAATGCTTCACTTTTTTCTTTATAAGATGCTTTAGCTTCTGCTATGTATTGGCTGTACTGGCTATCAGACAAGTAGTTTTTTCCATCCTTAATCTCAGTATTCGTTTCTGCACACCATAACTCATACTCTATTCTATTCTTTATCAGCTGCTCATCTTCTAAATAAGCTCCTGGTTTTAATATATTAACAAGCCCTAAACCTAAACTTACCGCAAATAGAGTGGTTACTAAATAAATCCCCAATGTTTTGATACCTGTTTTACCCAGCTTTGTAATATCTTGTAGGTCGGCAACTCCTTTGATTATTGAAAACAACACCAATGGAACGGCAATCATTTTTAACAAGTTTATAAATATGGTTCCAAAAGGAGCTATCCAATCTAAGGTAAATTGAGACCAGCCTAAATAGCTTGATCCAAAAGCCCATAAAATCCCTAAAACTAACCCAATTATAATTTTCCAATGTATTGCCATGCTCTTCTCTATCTTTTATCTGTCGAAACTTCGGATTGCAATATTAACTACAAAAGCGGTAAATGACAAATAGAATTCAATTATGGTAAAATTTGAATTGCGATCCAATCAAAACTAGAACGCACCACTCCACTACTTGAGTTTGGAGACACCCAACATTGTGTTTGAAAGACTAAATTTGATGTTTTGGTAAATCCACAAAAACTGGCATCCATAGTATTTCCATCTACAGAGTTAGCATTATAATTACGTTGAGAAACGATAATATGTGGAGCAGGACCTGAAGCCACAAAACCATAAGTTGAGAGGTCTATTGTAGCTCCGTTATTCGAAGCATTTGGTCCGGTTACATTTTGGCCAGATGCGATTAGCACTTTAGCGTTAACTATAGTTCCTACATTAACATTTCCTCCTCCATTTGAAAGTGAAAGCACCCCATTTGATTCGGTTAACGATTGAATTTCGTTGGTTGGATCACTATCTGCATCATTTACATTATCTGTTAATGTCACTGAATTCCCATTGCTAATGGATAAAGTATTTCCTGTTAAACTTAAAGTCTGAGCATCTGTATTATCCAAATACCCTGATAAATCTACTGTTGTATTATCATTGGTTAAGGATAGCGTATTTCCTGTCAATGTTAAATCTTGTATTTCGTTATTGGGATCACTATCTGCATCGTTTACATTATCTGTTAATGTCACAGAATTTCCATTACTAATGGATAAGGTGTTTCCTGTTAACGATAAATGTTGAATTTCATTGGTTGGGTCAGCATCATTATCTGATAAGCTACTTAGGTCAACAAAAACACCTCCTCCGTTTTCATAAATTGTTAATACTGTTCCTGTTAAAGTAACACTATCAATATCAGTATCAATTGAATCTCTTAAATCGGAAATAAAAGTTGAATTATAAAGCAAAGTATCTGCCGCGTGATACATGATTGAAACAATACTATCTGTAAAATCAGAATTGATAAACAACGTATCAGCATTAGCCACTACATAGCTGTATGCACTATCAATAATATACGATAAGTCTACGCTTGCAGCATTACCATCCTCAATATAAGTGGTCAAGTTGGTTCCTACTAAAGTAAGGCTATCAATATTTTGATCATCGTTGCTAATGCCTCCTCCTGAAGTTAATAAAGCAATAAAATCAGTCGTATTAGCATATTTTACAACACCAGTTGTAGGATTAATCATTAAGATTGACGTATCACCTATGTTATAAGTATTTAACCCTTCTATTTTTAAAGGGTTAGCTCCTATATTGACTGGTTTGATGTGTAGCGTATTGGTTGGGTTAGTTGTTCCAACCCCCACATTTTGGCTAAATAAATTTGAAATTATAAAAATGAACCCCAATAAAATTCCTGCTCTTTTCATAGACACACAATAGTTTTGCATAAAAATAATCTATTTTTTTGTTCCTAGTATAAATTGTGGAGATTCTATGTTGAAAAATAATACTTTAAGGACAAATCAAACTAAAACTTGTATTTCCATCAATTAAAGTTAAATTATAAGTAGCCCACACGACATTATCCACCTCAATACAAGATAATCCTGGATTGTTTCTGCTATCGAAATAATTTATATTAGCTGTCCCATTTGATAGTTTTAATTCACTTAAATTGCTTCCGCTACAATCTAAATAACTCAAAACATTTGTTGTCGATAAATCAATTGTAGTCAACTGTGTATTATTGCACTTTAAATCAGATAGCTCTATTAAACTAGAAATATTTAATGTGGTTAAAGGATTATTGAAACAAAAAAGAGTGTATAAACTTGGTGTTGTACTTAAATTAAGCGAAGAAATATTATTATCTGAGCAGTATAAGCTTTTTAAATTGATACAGGAGGAGAGGTTTAAGTTAACTAAATTATTGTTATTACACTGTAAATGGTTAAGTCCTATCAATGCAGAAATATCCAGAGTGTTCAAGTTATTCCGATTACAATATAAACTTTGAAGTGCTAGATTATTTGATAAATCGATTGAAGTTAAGTTATTTCTAGAACAATTCAACAGCCTTAAATTGATAAAGTATTCTATTCCACTTAAATCTGAAATCCCTTTATTACAAACATTAATTCCTCCCGAGAAAGCTTGAGCTTCCAAAAGTTGAATCTCATTATCATTATTGGTATTAATCGCTGGATTATTGACTAAATAGGCTTTAAATACAACATCAGGAATAATGATATTTTGCCCTAGACAAATTACAGGACTACATAAGATTAACAAATACCACCAATTTTTCACCTAATAAATCTTAAAAATACAACAGATGAAAATTAACACCTTTTTGAGAAAATTCCAAAGTAGGTAGCGGAACTTTTAAAAGACCAAAAGAAGATTGAATAACTTTTAGCCATTTTTGTTTGGTTTTTATTTTAGTTAAATCAACATCTAAACTTAAATAATACTGTCTATATCTTTGAAAATCATTGCTTATTTCTATTCCATTATAATCAACCAATACACCTTCCATTCCTGAAATCATTTCTTCACCTCCTATTCCTACAGCTAAGTTTAACCATTTGGGAAATTTGGAAGTTTTGGGTAAAAAAGAGCCAATATTACCACTCAACCATATTGTTTGTCCATTATAATCTTTCAACAATCGCTCTGAAAAAGAACTCCCTAATAAATTAGGTCGATATTTTGCATATTCGGTTAAATGAGCTGATATTTTTAATCGAAAACGCTGTTCTTGCCAACCTAAGTCTTGACCAATCACTAAAGCTGCACCTATGGTATTCGCTAAAACATCAGAGTAAGAAAATCCCCACTGGGCAGATTTCCCATCTAAAAATTCTACTCCAGTTAGGTAAACCAATCCTAAACTACCGCCTAATAGTGATCGTTTGGCTCCTTTTACCCCACTCCATTTCATAAGTTCTATACCAGACAGTCCCATATAGTAAGCTGTAGTAGCATGTCCAAACTTATCCAGTTGCAACCACTCCTGACTATCATCAAAAGCATGTAGTTTAGCTTGTGGATATTGCTTATACCAGACCTCATTTAATAACGCTATAGACCCTATTGCAGCTACAGACTCAGTAATCAAAACACTTCTATATCTTTTTACATTTAGTGTATCTGAATTTAGAAAAAAGTCCGTTTTCTGTCCATAAACCACACCGGAGTACAAAGCAACAATTATGATAACTAGTATTCGCATTGTAACAAATTTAAACAACTTCAATTTACCTCCCTATAAATTGATCAAGTTATATAAAAAAAATAAAACTTTATCTTTTACATTTTTCAAACAAAAGTCATAAACGATTAACAAGTTAATCCGTATTTTTGCGGAAGTTTGTATATTGAAAAACTTAGTTTGAGTAATCTATTTGATACTCAACTTAAAAGCGTAAAATGGACTTAACAAAAGCAAGAGACTATATCACTAATCGTTTAGTAAATGAGCTTTCTGATGACTTATTCTATCATGGTGCGCATCATACTTTTGCAGTTGTAAAAGCGGCAGGACAGTTAGCTTATAACGAGGGGATTTCAAAAAGAGAATACAACCTTTTATTAACAGCTGCCTATTACCATGATAGTGGTTTTTTATTTCAATATAAAAGTAATGAGCCTTTTGCTGCTCAATTGGCAATTGAAACACTTCCTAATTTTGGATATTCAACCAAAGATATAGAGGCCGTTAACCGAATTATTCTTGCCACACAGTCACACATTATGCCCAATTCTTTATTAGAAGAAATAATGTGCGATGCAGATCATGACTATATCGGTACGGAAGACTACCATAAAATAGCACAAACTTTAAGAGATGAATTAGCCACTACAGGTGTTGTATACCAAGACATCGAATGGTTAGAAGTCCAACATACCTATTTAACGACTAAACATCAGTACTTTACTCAAACTGCTAAGAAAAATAGAGTTCCTCAGAAAGAACAAATTATTAAAGAACTCTTAAATAAAATTCAACAAGAAAAAGCCATTTAAGCCTCTTTAAATTTTTGCTGCTTTATTTCTTAAATAAAAATCAAGTAAGACCATTGCAGTCATGGCTTCAACAATCACAACTGCCCTAGGCACTACACAGGGATCGTGACGACCTTTTCCTTCTAATTGAACCGTTTCTCTATTTAAATTAATGGATGCTTGTTTCTGCATAATGGTTGCGACGGGTTTAAACGCGACATTAAACTCAATATTTTCACCATTTGAAATTCCACCTTGAACACCTCCTGAATGATTGGTCAACGTTTTCACTTGCTCATTGTTAACCACAAACACATCATTATGTTCAGAGCCTCTAAAAGTAGTTCCACTAAAACCAGAACCAATTTCAAAACCTTTTACTGCATTAATACTTAACATTCCTTTTGCTAGATCAGCTTCTAATCGATCAAAAACAGGTTCACCTATACCTACGGGCATATTTTGCACAATACAACTCACAATTCCCCCTGTAGTATCTCCCTCTTTTCTAACTTGTTCTATATGAGCTATCATTTGGTTAGCAACCTCTTCATTAGGACAACGTACTATATTAGTTTCAACTTTTCCTAAATCAATGCTGTCTTTATTCTTATCTAAGCTAATGGTTCCCACAGCTTTAGTATAGGCTGTAATTACGATACCTTTCTGAATGAGGACTTGTTTTGCAATTGCTCCAGCGACTACCCTACTAGCTGTTTCTCTAGCACTTGCGCGTCCACCTCCTCGATAATCTCTTATCCCATATTTTTCTTGGTAAGTATAATCAGCATGAGAAGGGCGAAACTTATCCTTAAGGTGCGTATAATCCTTACTTTTTTGATTGGTATTTCGAATAAAGAAACCGATTGGAGTCCCTGTTGTTTTCCCCTCAAATATTCCTGATAGAAATTCAACTTCATCCTTTTCTTTACGTTGCGTCGTAATCTTGCTTTGACCGGGTTTTCTTCTATTAAGCTCTTGTTGAATAAAATCAAAATTTATAATTATTCCAGCTGGGCATCCATCTATAACTCCTCCGATTCCAGCTCCATGAGATTCACCAAAACTTGTCAGTTTAAATATTTTTCCAAAAGAATTCCCAGCCATTATAAACGATTCATTAATTTTCGTCAACTAAATTAAGCATAACTATCTATATTCGCTTTTATAATAGGAGAAAAAGTTTTATTTTACGTGTATGGAAACTCACCAAAAAATATCGAACAGTCCTTCTCTTAGAGAACAGATATGGTATTTTTTTCCATTACAACTACTTCTTTTGCACCTTAAGCGCAATCAAGTTGTCCTCCTTTTTTGGGCTATTTTGTTTTTATACATTACCCAAGCAATTGGTCTAAAATATGGTATTCCTTTTTTATTTTTAACTCCCGAATATTTTGATTCAATTGATTTTTTATCCTACTTTATCTTAGGGGTTGCTACTGGTGGTTTTATTATGGCCTTTAATATTTACAGCTACATCATGTTTGCTTCTGAATTTCCATTTTTAGCGACATTCTCAAGGCCTTTTATAAAATTTTGCTACAACAATTTCATTATTCCATTATTATATGTTTTGCTGTATTGTTGGTTTTCTTATTCTTTTCAAATTAATGAAGAATTAATCAGTTCAAAAGACGCATTAATGAATCTTTTGGGGTTAAATACAGGCATTTTGTTTTTCATCGTTTTTTCTTCGATTTACTTTATTCGTTTTAACAAAAATATTTATCATTTTAGTGGAAAAGATGAAGCCTATTATCAAAGTCAATTTCAAGAAATTGTAAAAGAGGCTACTTTTCATAAAAAAACAAAATGGTATTACCGCCTAAGCCAAAAGAGAAAAGTTAAAATTGTCACTTATATCAATAATTTTAAAGAGATCAAATTGGCTAGAAACATTGAGCACTATGATAAAAAGCTTTTAAAACGTGTTTTTGCTCAAAATCATATTAATGCCTCCATTTATGAATTAATGCTTTTTATCACTTTTTTAGTACTTGGATTTTTTAGAGATAATCCTTTATTTAACATTCCTGCTGGGGCAAGTATTTTTATTTTTTTCACCTTAGCACTTTTACTGTATTCAGCTTTATACTCTTGGTTTAAAGGTTGGACTTTATCCCTTTTCATAGTGCTGCTTTTATGCTTTAACTCACTAACTGGGTCTGCCGACTCTTTCTTCTTTAAAAGTTATGCACATGGAATCGATTATTCGGTTCAACCTCAGTATACTAACGAACACCTAAAAGCCATTGCAACCAATTCTAATCAAATACAAAAGGATAGTTTAAATACCATACAAATCTTGGAAAACTGGCAAAAAAACGCATCAAACATAACGGGTAAAAAGCCTAAACTTGTTGTCCTTAATATAAGTGGAGGTGGACTGCGTTCTGCTTTATGGAGTTTTCACGCCACCAGTTACCTCGATAGTATTTGCAAGCATCAATTATTACCTCAAACAGAACTGATAACAGGAGCTTCTGGAGGAATGATTGGAATTTCATATTTAAGAGCATTATACCATCAAAAACAAAGCGATACTACCATTCATTTAACCGCTCAAAAATACAAGCATCAAATTGCCAAAGATTTATTAAATCCCTTGCTGTTTGGTATCGCCACAACTGACTTTATTTTTAGGTTTCAACAGACAAAATTTGGCGATTATTCTTATTCTAAAGATCGAGGTTACTCTTTTGAACATAAAATTCAAGAAAACTTTGATAATACATTCAAAAACAAAACATTAGGAGACTATCTCATCCCAGAAATGAATGGGGAAATACCGTTAGTTTTTTTAACCCCCACTATTGCTAATGATGGGCGTAGGCTTTTAATCTCTCCTCACTCCCATTCCTACCTAGCAACGGATACTGCAACATTCAATAACATTGATTATCAACAATTATTTAAAACCAATAAACCTAACCAGCTTAAATACCTTTCTGCTCTAAGAATGAGTGCAAATTTCCCTTATGTCTTACCAATGGTTTCTTTACCTAGTAGTCCTAATTTAGAAATTGTAGACGCTGGAATAAAAGACAACTATGGCGTACAGACTAGTACAGAATTTTTAGAAACATTTGAAAACTGGATCACTCAAAATACTAGTGGTGTCATTTTTATTGAGATTAGAGATACTCCTAAACTTAAACCAATTAAATCGGCTCATAATTATAATAGTTTATTGCAAAGGTTAACGCTGCCAGTAGGTAACATTGTAAAGAATGTCTTAAGAATTCAAGATTACAACAATGCACAGTTAATACAGAAGTTGGAACAAAAGTATACAGCTCCTCTCCATTGTTTTACATTATTTATGAACCAAAATGAGAAACAAAATATTTCGATGAGTTGGCATTTAACACAATTAGATTGTGAAAATATTTATGGTTCAATAGAAAGTAATCATAATCAAAAAACAATAACAGCGATCAAAAAATTAATTTTGAATAATTAATTATCTTTGGCGACATGTCATTTCAAATCAAAATCAAAGAAGCTTGGCCTTTCTTTATTGGAGTAATTGTAGTACTCTTTTTTCAGTTCTCTGTTACTGGAGTTAACTTAAAATACTTTCCAGGCGATTTAGGAGATGCCAGGTTCAACACCTACTTATTAGAACATGCTCATCAATACTTTACTGGAGAAATTGACGATTTTTGGAACGCCCCTTTTATGTACCCTGAAAAAGAAGTTATTTCCTACTCCGATAACCTATTAGGTAGTGCACCTTTCTACTCTATATTTAGAAGTATTGGAATTGATAGAGAGACTGCTTTTCAATGCTGGTTTATCTTAATGGGATTATTAAACTTTGGTTTTTGTTATCTTTTTCTAAAGGCTGTATTTAAAAATAAGTACACTGCAGTTGTTGGAGCTTTAATCTTTTCAATTTCAATTGCTTTACATTCTCAATTAACACATGCTCAAGTATTTCCTAGATTCCCTATTCCTATAGCTTTTTGGTTATGTTTTCAATTTTATAAAACATTTAATCCTATTTATTTTTTAGGAATTTTAATGACGGTAGTGTATCAATTTTATTGTGGGATTTATTTAGGGTTTTTATTAGTCATACCTGTAACTCTTGTTCTTTTAGGAATTCTTATCAGTAAATATGAGTTGTTGTTTCAAAATATTAAGCGTTTGACATGGTTAGCAAAAATGTTGATTTCACCGATAATAAGTGTATTAGCTATACTCCCATTAATGCTTCCTTATTTAAGAAGGTCAGCCTTATTAAATGAAGAAAAAACATACGATGCTATTGTTGCTAGTTTACCAACTATTCGCTCCTATTTTTATGTTCACAATAATGGGAACTCACTTTGGAGTTTTCTTTCCAAAACAGGAGAAGATTATCCAGCGTTTTACGATCATCAAATATTTGTAGGAGGAATTGGGATGCTTTGTATGCTTCTGTTCTTTGGCTCTCTAATTTTTATTGTTTTAAAAAGAAAATCAAATCAAGCTTTTTATCTAATAATTGGATTTTCTGCACTACTATCTTTTGCTTTATTTACTAGGTATCAAGGTTTTTCACTTTATGAATATGTTTTCAAAATACCTGGATTTGAAGCTTTACGTTCATTAACTCGAATCATCAATATTTTTCTAATCTTTTTTGCTTTTGCTACCGCATTTGTAAGCAACTATTTCTTTTCTAAATCAACTCAAACAGCTCCAATTATTTTTACTGTTTTAGTTCTTATAATTGGAATAGATAACTATACTAAAGAAGCTAGCATTTACCGATCTGAAAAAGCTGTTGCTGTTAAAAGAGTTGACGATTTAGTTGATAAAATGAGTCATATTCCACCGCAAACAGTTGTAAGCTATGAACCTTTACAACAAGAAGATGCTGCTATATTTTATCAATTAGATGCAATGCTTGCAAGTCAACAACTCCATTTGAAATCATTAAATGGTTATAGCGCTACATCTCCTGTTGGTTTCGACAGTTATTGGAGAAACATTGATAGTACTGCCAGAAATATATGGTTAACTACTAAAAAATTTAATCAAGACTCGTTAATTATTATACATTGATATAACTTCCATTAACAAGTTTCAGACACCTCTTTTTTGCTTAATATCCCCATTAATTTAAATAAAGTTTTTTGAAAAGCTAAGACTTCTGACTGCTCAATCGATTCATCTACAAACGAATTCAAAATACGCTCTGGTATAGTTCTCGCTTTTTCTTTTAATTCCTCTCCTATTTTTGTCAACTCAATAATTACAGTTCGTTCATCTTTTTTAGAACGCTTACGAATTATAATTTCTTTTTTCTCGAGTCGCTTCAGTAAAGGTGTCAATGTATTAGACTCCAATAACAATTTTTCTCCAATTTGTTTTACCGTTTGTTCTTCGTATTGCCAAAGCACTAATAGAACTAAATATTGAGGATATGTGATTGCTAACTCATTCAGGTAAGGTGCATACAGTTTTGTTGTTAATCTAGAAGCTGCATATAAAGGAAAGCACAATTGATTTTCTAAATAAAGATTTGAAAATTGAGCGTCCATTACAATATACTTTTTATTAATTCCTCCATTGCATCTGGCTTAGTAATTGGAGCAAATCGTTTAACAGGCTTACCATTTTTATCAATTACAAACTTTGTAAAGTTCCATTTGATTTTACTTCCTAATAACCCTCCTAATTTTGACTTTAAGTATTTAAAAATAGGATGCGTATTCTCTCCATTAACTTCAATCTTTTCAAACATTGGAAAACTCACACCATAATTAATTTGACAAAACTCTTCTATTTCATCAGAATTTCCAGCTTCTTGGTTTCCAAATTGATTGCACGGAAAGCCTAATATTACTAATCCTTGATCTTTGTAAGTTTGATATAATTTTTCTAATCCTTCATACTGTGGTGTTAACCCACATTTACTTGCTGTGTTAACAACTACTATTGTTTTCCCCTTATATTCATCCATTGAAATAACTCCACCATTCAATTTCTTTGCTTCTAATTTATAAAATTCCATATTTTTTATTTTAATCTTGTTCGTTTTAATCGCTCACGATACAAATTTAAAAAAAATAAAAACGAATATTGATGAAATAATGTTAAAATAACAAAACAAGACTTAAAATAGGAAAACTTTAGTCAGTTGTTAAAAACTACTTCAAACAGATACTTCTTATATGACTAACTTACGCCCACAATTATAAAAACGTCTAAAAACATGAAGAAAATCGTACTTATTTTACTCGGTACTGCTTTGACTTTTAGCTTTTATTCACAAGAGGGATTAACGCAAGAGGAGCAAGATTTATTAAACAAGGTGAATGCCGAAAATGCAGCTACTGCAGCTACAGCTGAAGCACAGGAAGCATACAATATGGGGATTACTCAATTTGGAAGTAAAGACTATAAAAAAGCTATCGCTTCATTCAACAAAGCCATTCAAGGAGATCCAAAATTTGAAGCTGCTTATTACAACAAAGGGGTTGCACAAATTCAATCAAAACAATACACAGGAGCCATTAGTACATTTACCAAGTTAATTGGAATCAATGAAGAAAATGCAAAGGCTTATGCACAGCGTGGCTTGGCGCATCAAAAAAATAACGAATTAAAAAAGGCGGTAACAGATTATCAACAAGCTACTTTTTTTGATCCAAAAGACGAAAAGAACTTTTACAACGCAGGTGGGGCTTTATTCATGTTAGGAGATTATGACAAAGCGATAAAAATGTTTACCAAAGCTACAGAACTAAAAAGTGATTTTGCAGCAGCTTATAATGACAGAGGTAGTTGCTACAGAATGAAAAAAGATTTTCAAAAAGCTTTAGCAGATTATCAAAAAGCTGGAAAGTATGGAGCTAAACATGCTTTTATCTTTAACAATATTGGTACTGTAAAAAAACAATTAAAAGATTATCAAGGAGCCAAAGATGCTTATAGTAAAGCAATTTCATTAGACCCTAAATTCTATTTAGCTTATAATAACCGTGGAGCTATGAATATGGAACAAGGAAAAGCTAATGAAGCATTAATAGACTTTAATAAAGCTATTCAAATCAATAAAAATTATGCTCCAGCTTATAATAACAGAGGAATTATAATGCATAAAAAAGAAAAATATAAAGATGCTATTGCAGACTTTACAAAGGCTATTTCAATTGATAAAAACTACGCTGATGCTTATGCTAACAGAGGAGTATCAAAAGAAATGAATAGAGATATGGAAGGTGCTTGCCAAGATTGGAGCAAAGCCAATGAATTAGGTTCTGAAAAAGGAACAACTTATCATTCAGGAAACTGCTCATTCTAAATTATTCAATCACTAATCTAAAAAAGAAATTATGAAATCAATATATACAATTTGCCTATCCTCTACTCTATTATTTGGTTCATTAGCTTATGGTCAAGATGTTCCATTTAAAGCAGGGAATTTTAAAGATAAAAAAGACGAATTTAAGACTGCCTTAGCTCATTTTGAAAAAGGTCAAGAATTAATTGAGCAAGGAAATGAAATCATTTACGCTGTTCAAAATCCAGGGAATACATTTAAGTCAGCGATCATTGAATTGAAGAAAGCGCATAAATTTAACCCAAAAAGTGCTGAAGTAAACTTTATGTTAGGGAATGCTTATTTATACACCAACGAAAAGTACAAAGCATTAGGTTATTTAGAAAAAGCAATCAAATTAAATCCTGAAGTTGATGATTTTAGTGACTTTTATTTAGGAATGGCCTATCAATTAGATTTAGATTTTTCTAAAGCCTTAAAACACTATACAAAATTCGAATCCAACTCGAAATCCAAACAAATTGAGTCATTAGGAAGAATGCTCTCAAAACGTAAAAAAGAATGTAAATACGGAAAAGAATTAACTGCTAAACCTGTTAGAGCTTGGATTGACAACGTAAAAAGTGTCAACTCTAAAAACGATGAGTACAGTCCATGTATTTCTACTGATGGAGCTACAATTGTATTTACCTCTAATCGTGACAATGGACATCAAGCCAATGAAGTTGGAGAATATGACGGAGACATTTATGTTACTGAAATGAATGACAAAGGGAAATGGTCGGCTCCAAAAAGCATTGGTTCTCCTTTAAATACGGAAAAAGATGAGACGGCAACCATGCTTTCATACAATGGTACAAAAATGCTTGTTTACAAAAAAGAAGGAGACAATTATGATGTTTATGAAAGTAAATTAAAAGGAGCTAATTGGGGTACTCCAAAGGCCTTACATAGAAGTTTAAATACCAGCGCTGACCAAACTTATGCTAGTTATAACTATAATGATCGTAAAGTCGTTTTTGTTTCAAGTAAAAAAATAGGAAGTTCAAGTAAAGGAACAGATATTTTCACTTGTGGAAGAATGAATGGTCGTAGAGATGAATTTGGATCTGCTGTTACAATTGGTTCAACAATAAACACAAAGTTTAACGAAGGGTCTGTTTATATGCATCCTGATGGAGAAACGATGTATTTCAGTAGTGAAGGTCATAACTCTATGGGAGGTATGGATATCTTTGTTTCGTATAAAAAACAAGGAGCTTGGACAGCACCTGTTAATTTAGGATATCCAATCAACACTCCTTATGATGACTATTTCTATGCTTCTACTGCAAGTGGTAAATATGCCTATATTGCCTCTAACAGAGAAGGAGGAAAAGGTGGTTTAGACATCTATAAAATAACCTATTGGGGAGAGCCTAAAGAGCAGGCTTTAACTACTGAGGATTATTTACTAGCCAGTGCTGCACAACCAATTAAAAATGTACAAATTGAAAACAAAGTAAAAGTTAATAAGAAGTCATTAACAGTATTTAAAGGAAAAACAATTGATGCTATTAGTGGTAAAGCTGTTGAAGCGAAAATTACCATTACAGATAACTCAACAGGTAGTAAAATAGAATCGTTGATGACCAACAGTGCTACTGGTAAATTCTTATTGTCGTTGACTTCTGGTAAAAACTACGGAATTACAGTTGAAGCTGACGGGTACTTATTCCACAGTGAAAACTTTGACATCAAAAATGGAGGAGCTTTTAATATGGTGAATAAAGTTGTAGAGTTAAAAAACATCAAAAAAGGAAGCACTATTGCTTTGCGTAATATCTTTTTCGACTCTGGTAAATCAACTTTACGATCGGAGTCTAATGGAGAGCTAGATCGTTTAGTAAAACTCTTAAAAGAAGTCGGTTCTTTAAAAATTGAAATTTCAGGACATACTGATAATGTAGGTAGTGAAAGTTTAAATAGCAAGCTTTCTCAAGATAGAGCTCAAGCTGTTGTCGACTATTTAGCAGGAAAAGGAATTGCTAAAACACGATTAGTAGCCAAAGGTTATGGTTCTACTAAGCCAATAGCTTCTAACAACAGTTCTTCTGGAAGACAACAAAATAGGCGAACTGAGTTTAAGATTTTGTAAGGAACTCAATCAAAACCTCTTAATCTCCTTTCATCAAGGGAGAAAAAGCATCTATCTTATTTAAAGGTAGGTGCTTTTTTATTAAGTAGTACTATAGTACAAGTTGTAATATGAAAGCTATTTTTTGATATATTTAAGTATTCATCCTGTTTTTGCTAACCCCAATTTCTATCTAAAAAAATAGATTTGTTTACCTATCCCGTCATGTCAATTGTACAACAATTTCCTTTTACCCTCATTTTAAAATCCAGTAGTTTGTTTCTATTACTCTGCTTATTTAATTATACAGCATTAGCTCAACGTCCTTTTCAACTCTATGAAAGTACATGGGAACATGATCCAATGGGAGCATTAATTAATAGTTTTAACATTAACTTGACTCAAAATGACAATGAGTTTTCATTTGATACTCAAATTTTATTAGACTCTGTCGATGCTAATACAGCCACCAATATTATTGCCCTAGACCAAACATGTATGGAATATTCAAGTTACCCTCATTATTATTTTTCTTATTCCTTAGACACAGTCTGTTCAACTGGTGTTGAATGGAGTCAAATAGAGATTAGTGACTGTAATAATGAAGTTTGTAAACTATATTCAAACGTTGAACTCCCTTTTCAAGGTCAGGTCATCAATTATGGATTTCCCGAGTATCGATGTAATAGAAATAGCTTTTCACTTACTTTTCAAAACCTCAATACTTCAACCCCCGGTTTTTTGGAACTCATTTTAAGAATTGGGACCGTTAACTCACCAAATGGAAGTCCTAATTTTGATCATCAATATTATTCTGAGTTTCCCATATTGGTTTCAATCAATGGAGGTAGTTGTTCAAACGAGCAATATAGCGCATTAAGGGACCCTCAATCCAGTTTTGGAAAGGAATTCGAGATTTATTACCCCGAAAATAGTAACGATATCGAAATTAAGATTAACCAAAATATCGTTTTAAGTCATCTCAAATTTGATTTGATAACTGTTACAGGTCAAACGATACGTTCAATTGACATCCATGATTATCGTACTACGATTTCTCGATTAAATCTTACTACAGGAATTTATTTTCTTGTTATGACTGATTTAAATAACGGGCATAAAACATCAAAAAGAATTTTTATTCAATAACTTTTATAGAACGTTTTTTTATGTTTTAATATGTATAGAAAATTGAAAAATCTTATCATAGCAAAGAGCTTATGTAAAGAAAACTGGATTTTCTTTACATAATAGATTACCTTTGTAAAGAAAATTGGATTTTCTTTACATAATGAATTCTTTTGAACTCAAAATATTACCAATAACTGAAGATATAGAATCTAGAAAGGTTTTAAAAAGATTAGCGAATGCTCATAGAGCCTTGGCAGAACTTAAAGGAATAGCCTCAAGCATACCTAATAAAAACATTTTAATAAACACACTCGTACTAAAAGAAGCAAAAAATAGCTCTGAAATTGAGAACATCATTACCACACATGATGATTTATATAAAACTGAACTAAATTTAGAAAGTACAAAGTCATTAGATGCTAAAGAAGTGCAAAGTTATATCGGTGCTCTGAAAAAAGGATATCGTTTAATCTCAAGTAAAGGAATTTTGACCAACAATGATATTATACAAATTCAGTCTGAATTAGAAAAAAATAATGCTGGCTTTAGAAAAGTACCAGGCACTGAACTAAAAAACACTATAACAGGAGAAACAGTCTATACACCTCCTCAAGATTATAATAGCATAAAAAAATTAATGGTTAACCTCGAAGCTTTTATCAATGATGATTCTCTTTCTGATTTTGATCCAATTGTAAAAATGGCTATCATTCATTATCAATTTGAAAGTATCCACCCTTTTTATGACGGAAATGGTAGAACTGGAAGGATTATCAATGTTTTATATCTTGTGATGAAAGGCTTATTGGAATTACCTATTTTATATATGAGTCAATATATTATTAAAAATAAAAATATGTATTACCAATTATTACAGGAAGTTAGAACCACTAGTAATTGGGAAAACTGGTTATTGTACATCATAAATGCAATTGAAAATACTGCTTTGCAAACAATAAATTTAATTAAAGCTATTAAAGATTTAATGTTAGAATACAAGCATTTAATTCGAGCTAACTATAAATTTTATAGTCAAGATCTATTGAATAATTTATTTCAGCATCCCTATACAAAAATTGAATTTATTGAAAGAGATTTAAAAGTATCTAGAGTAACAGCTGCAAACTACTTAAATCGTCTTGCTAATGATGGGATTTTAATTAAACAAAAACTTGGAACTGGTAATTATTATATCAATCATAAGCTTTTTCATATTTTAACGAAAAATAATCATTAACTAGCTAAAATAAAACATAGAATTTTAATTAATAGAATCAATGCAACCGAGTAACCATAAATTATTAAAAGAACTTCAATGGATAGCACTTTCTTTTGGTATAACACTTATTCCTATTCTATTCTTATGGATTATATATGGTTCTTCTATTGAAATAAACAATCACGATACCTTTTTTGTAATACCATTATTCGAATTATTTCTAGCAATATTTTTTATTCTTTCAATCATAATTAACATTGTAAGAATATTCAAAATGAAGCTCTCCTCTATTCCGTTTTTGATTACGCTTAGTCTTCAATTAGTTTTTGCTATTGGGATTATTATGTTAGCTATTAATCAATAAAACACTACTTTTACGGTATGAATCAATGGAGAAAAATACTGCTCTACCCTTTTGGAGCGCTTTACCATGCTATTACAGCTGGCAGAAATTTTCTTTATGATACACAAATAAAAAAATCGACTAAATTCGATCTTCCGATTATTTGTATTGGAAATATAGCGGTTGGAGGGACAGGTAAAACTCCATTGACAGAATACATCATTCGTCTACTACAAAAAGATTATCAAGTTGCTACGTTGAGCCGTGGCTATGGACGAACAACCAAAATTTACACAGAAGCAACAATTGAGAGTAGTTCAAATGAAGTTGGGGATGAGCCAGCTCAATACAAACGTAAGTTCCCTAATATTCCTGTAGTAGTAGAAAACAAAAGAGTAGCTGGTGTTCAACAATTAATGGTTAACCACCCACAAACAGAAGTAGTTTTATTGGATGACGCCTTTCAGCACCGCGCTATTGAAGCTGGGTTTAATATTGTAGTAACTGATTACAACAATCCACTTGCTTCCGATTATTTGCTACCAGCTGGAAACTTACGAGAAAGTAAAACAGGAATAAAACGAGCTGATGCCATCATTGTTTCCAAATGCCCTGCCAATCTATCTGATACAGCGCAACAACAAATAAAAAAACGTTTACGATTTCACGCTCCTCAAAATATTTACTTTACGACCATTCAATATGGTAAAACCTATCATGTTTTTGATGGAACTCCCCTCCCATTTTCACCTAAAGAATCTACCGTTTTACTCGTTACTGGAATTGGCAAACCTAAACCATTACAAGACTATGTTAAAGCACAATTTAGAGCAGTAAAAGTATTAAGCTATGGAGATCACCATGAGTTTAGTTCTGAAGATATTGACACTATACTTACACAGTTTAATAAAATAGCTGCCCCAAATAAACTAATTTTAACCACAGAGAAAGACGCTTCTAGACTCTTAAAAATCAAAAGATTAAAAACATTGCCCCTATTTTGTATTGAAATTGAAGTTGATTTTCTAAATAAAAAGGATAAATTTAACGCACAAATTGAAGAATATGTTAGAACAAATAAAGCAAACCGCTGAGTTTTTAAAAGAAAAAACTCAATTTTCTCCGTCTGTCGGAATTATACTTGGAACTGGTCTTGGAGGCTTAGTTAACGAAATTGAAATCGAACACGCTATCCCTTATGAAGAAATTCCAAATTTTCCTGTTTCTACAGTTGAAGGACACTCAGGAAAATTAATTTTTGGACAATTAGGAGGAAAAAATGTAGTTGCTTTACAAGGACGTTTCCACTTTTACGAAGGTTATACCATGAATGAGGTGGTTTTCCCTGTTCGTGTGATGAAGTTTTTGGGAATTGAATCATTATTTGTAAGTAATGCCAGTGGAGGTGTTAACCCAGACTTTGAAGTTGGTGACATTATGATTATAGACGATCATATCAACCTATTCCCTACAAATCCATTAATTGGAAAAAATTACGAAGAACTAGGCCCACGTTTTCCTGATATGAGTGAGCCTTACGATCATAAAATGATTGAATTAGCAGAAAAAATTGCTGCTGACCATGATATTTATTTAGTAAAAGGCGCTTACGCCGGTTTAACAGGACCAACTTTAGAAACGCCTGCTGAATACAAATATGTAAGAGCAATTGGTGCCGATACTGTAGGAATGAGTACTGTTCCAGAAGTTATTGCTGCCCGTCACATGGGAATCCCTTGTTTTGGATTTTCAATTATCACTGATTTAGGTGTACCTGGTAAGATTATCGAAATGACACACGAAATTGTTCAAGGAGTTGCTGCTAAAGCTGAACCAAAGATGACACTAATTATTAAAGAACTCTTACAGAAAATATAAGTTCAATTATCTTGATTTATTAAAAGGATTAGCATTATTTGTTAATCCTTTTTTTGTTAAAAATAGCTTGTTAGTTTATAAAAAACTTAATTTTGACGAAAATAAATAAGTTATGATTAAAAATACTACTCTTATTCTTGGTGGGTTATTGACTGTTTTAACAAGCTTTGGCCAAACTTGGATGACTGTCTCTTCTGGACTGAATGATGTTGGAAGAGTTTTGTTTAACGATACCACTAATAACCGTTTAATTATTGGTGGAGATTTTAATGCTTCAGGAGGAAATCTTACGCCTTTTATTGCTACTTGGGACGGAAATTCTTACGGAACCATTGGTGGTGGGTTTAACGCACCTGTAAAAGCTATCGCAATGTATAATGGGGAATTATATGTTGGTGGTGATTTTACCATGGCTGGAAACGCAAACATTGCTTATTTAGCAAAATGGCAAGGAAGCTCTTGGGTGGCTGTAGACACAGCTGTTAATGGAAGTGTAGACTTTTTAAAAGAACACCAAGGTAAACTATACATTAGTGGAGTTTTTGATAAAGTAGATACTGTACAGGCAGCAACTGTAATCTTTAACGGAACTAATTTTTCTACATTTTCTGGAACAACTAATTTTGAGAATAACTTAAGAAACTATCGTCTAAGAGATGTTGAACCGTTTAATTTTAAAACTTACTTTGCCTTTGAAACAGTTGGCTTAGTTGAGCATAATGGTTTTTCATACTTAGATGTAACAACCAACCAAAGTTCAATAGTTGATTATGTCAACCTTATTGACATCTATGCTTTAGAAGCCTGGGATAATAAACTATACTATGCCGGAAAACATCATAATGGAGAATCTTCGGCCTATAACTTAGGTTATTTTGATGCTACTAATTCTAGGTATGCTTCTGCACAATCTTGTGGAGGATTTGGTTATGGAATGGAGGGCTATCCCCAATCTTTTATCAATGATATCATTGGAGATCCTAACTATCTTTATGCTGGAGGAAACTTTTACGAAGCTGGATGTCCTACCCCAAGTAAAGACAATATTTTTAAATTTCAAGAAGATATTTCTGTTACACATTCCAATCACTTAACTAACATGGGTACAGGAACTAACGGCGACGTACTTGATCTAGAACTTTACAACAATGAACTCTATATTGTGGGAGACTTTACACAAGCAGGAAGTACCAATTCTAACTTTATTTCAAGATGGGCTGTTCCTCCTCCAGTTGCCAATTTTAATACTTCAAGTGCTACTACAATTTGTGAGGGAGAAAGTGTTAATTTTACAGATCAGTCTTCGAGTTCAGCAACCACTTTTTCATGGAATTTTGTAGGAGGTACCCCTTCTACATCAACAACGCAAAACCCTACAATCGTATACAATACTTCTGGGTCTTATGACGTTTCTTTAACTGCTGCGCATAGTACAGGATCAGATCAAGTTACACAAAGTAATTATATTACTGTCAACCCTAATCCTACTACACCAACCATTTCTTATCTTTCTGGAAATTTAACTTCTAATGCCTCTGGAATGAGTAATTATCAATGGTATCGAGATGGACAGACTATTGCTGGAGCAGGTTCACCAAATTATCAAGCAGCCGAAAATGGAACCTACACACTAGAAGTAACCAATTCTTATGGATGTAAAGCTATTTCCAATGGAATCACAGTAATGGATACCAAAATTGACGAAAATAGGAATAATGCTCTTGTTACTGTATTCCCCAACCCTACTTATAACAACGTTAATATAACGGTTAACACACATGAAAATTACACGATTCAACTATACAATATTTCGAATCAGTTAATTTACAGTGAACAAAATGCTACTCAAATTGATTTATCTAAAATGAAAACTGGGGTTTACACCTTAGTTGTTAAAACAACAAAAGGAATTACCACTCAAAAAATTGTGAAAATTTAATTTAAAATTAAAAAAATGCATAATTTTGGCGCGTAAATTGTATAGAAGAAAAACATGAATAAATTTAAATCACTTTTCGTAATTATTACATTGGCTTTAGTTACATTCTCATGTGCTAAAAAAATTCCTTATTCCAAAGAAATTGAAAACAAATATGGAATCACGGAGAAAAACCTTGGGCAATTACAATTCTATTTAGTTAATGACATCATTTTAGTTTCTGATGAAAGTTCTAACAACAACAGTACAGACTTGGATGAAGATGGGCATATTATTGTTAAAGAAGAACTGAACACAGATCGTATTCTAATCAAAAGTGGGACACGCGGTATTTTTGAAAAGAAAATGGATGGAAATAAAATTAGCATTAGCTTTGAAGCAGGAGATGGAAGACATCTAACTTTTGGAGCTTCAACTGTTAGAGGACGTTATATTATCCAAGCTTCTGAATGGAAACCAGATGGTTCAGGAATTGTTGAGTACGCTAATCGTAAATATAAATTATCAAGAACTAGTTCAGGAGCTTACATTACTGTTAAGCTTAAAAAGACCAAGCAACTGAATAATAGCAGTAGAATTGCAAAAGGACGTAAAGTTTAAGTTCTATTATATAGTACAAGAATTTGAAAAAGGTATTGGTTTTGAATCAATACCTTTTCTTATTTTTACACTAATATTTTTTAAATCATGGAAGAATCAATTATTAAGCAAGAAGATAGAGCGCATGTATGGCATCCGTTTGATCAAATGAAAAATGCCAATATTTTACCTATAGTACGAGGAGAAGGTACTTATGTTTATGATGAACATGGGAAAAAATATATCGATGGTTTTTCTAGTTGGTGGGTCAACACTCATGGACACTGCAACCCTCACATTACCAATGAAATTAGTAAACAGGTTCAATTGCTAGAACATGTGGCTTTTGGTGGTTTTACGCATCCACAAGCGGTACGTTTAGCCAAACGACTTTCTGAAATTACTCCTCCAGCTATTCAAAAATTCTTTTTTTCTGACAACGGCTCTACTGCCAATGAAGTTGCGTTAAAAATGGCAATCCAATATTGGTATAACAAAGGGGAGCAACGAAATAAAGTCATTGCTTTAAAAGGTGATTATCATGGCGATACCTTTGGGAGTATGAGTGCAACCAATATTGACAACATGAACACCCCTTTCGAACCATTATTATTTGAGAGTATCTTTATTGATCCTCCCCAAAAAGAAACGATTGCTACTACCCTTTCTACGTTAGAATCACATCTTAAAACGGGAGAAGTCGCTTGTTTTATTTACGAACCATTGGTACAAGGAGCTAGCGGAATGTTGATGCATGATGCCAAAAGTTTATCTCAACTTTTAGCCCTATGTAAGCAATATAATGTGCTTACAATAGCTGATGAAGTTTTTACTGGTTTTGGTCGGACAGGAAAACTCTTCGCTTCTAATCACTTGGAAGAGCAGCCTGACATTATGTGCTTATCAAAAGGGCTTACAGGTGGTTTTTTAGCCTTGGGAATAACTGCCGTTACTGACGCTGTATACAATGCCTTTTATTCTGATGATAAAGGCAAAACTTTTTTACATGGTCATTCTTACACAGGAAACCCAATAGCTTGTGCTGCGGCTAATGGAGCTTTAGACTTATTTGAAGAACAACATACTTGGGATAATGTTGAACGTATTGCGATACTACAACAAGAGTTAACCCATAAACTCAATCAACACCCACTCATTAACGAAGCACGGTGCCTGGGAACTATAGCCGCTGTAGAATTAAAAACGTCTGAAGCAACTTCTTATTTTAATACTAAAGGAAAGGATGCTTACCAATACTTTCTTACTAAGGGAATTTTATTGCGTCCATTAGGAAATGTAATCGTTATTGTTCCGCCTTATTGTATTTCAACGGATGATTTACACTATATTTATACTACAATTGAAGCGTATTTAAACCTCGAAAAAGCATGAAAGTCATCAAGTTAGCAAGTTTATTCTTGATTATTGGAGCCATCATTACTCTTTTAATCATCACCAAGGATATTTTAATTCCACTAATACTTGCTGTAATTATTTGGTTTATTGTCAAAGAGATTCGTAATTTCTTTGATAAAGTCCATTGGATTAAACGCTATATCCCACGCTGGATAAAAACAAGTTTAGCTTCTATTCTAGTCTTTGGGGTAATTAGTTTTTCTATTTCTATACTTGCGAGTAATATCAATGAATTAAAAAACTCTATCCCTATTTATGAAAATAATGTTGAACACGTTGCTCAACTCATCAACACTACATTTTCGATTGATATTGAAGATCTATTTGCTGATTTTTTTGTGGATTTCGACTTTAGTGAAATTATTAAAGATATTGTCAATTCAATCAGTACAGCCTTTGGAACTGTTTTTATGATATTAATTTACGTCCTCTTTATCTTTATGGAAGAATCGGCCTCTAGTAATAAACTGAAGTACATCTACTCTACTCCAGAATCGTATGAAGAGGCAAAAGCATTATTAACAGATATAGACCATTCTATTAGTAGTTATATCACCCTAAAAACTTTGGTCAGCTTAATTACCGGTACATTAAGTTATTTTGTTTTATTGATCATAGGTATAGATGTTCCTTTATTCTGGGCGTTTTTAATCTTTTTATTAAATTTTATCCCAACTATTGGTTCTTTAATTGCTACGCTATTTCCCACTGTAATCGCACTCTTACAATTTGGAGAATTTACTCCTTCGCTTTTAATTTTAACTTTGGTCGGTGCCATTCAAGTTGTTGTTGGTAATATATTAGAACCTAAAATTGTTGGAAATTCCCTCAATGTAAGTTCGCTAGTTGTGATTCTCTCCTTAACAATCTGGGGAAATATTTGGGGAGTTTTTGGAATGGTTATCAGTGTTCCAATTACCGTAATTCTAATTATCATCTTATCCCGATTTGAGAGCACTAAAAATATCGCTATCTTACTCTCGGAAAAAGGAAAAATAAACGAACTTGTTAAACCCTAATCAATAATACATACCAACATGGCACATTCAACAGACTTACTGGACAACAGTTTAGAAGAAACAAACATCAACGAATTTAACTACCCAATTTCTTTTGAGTTTAAAATTGGAACGATTTCCAATGATTTTACTGTAAAGGATGCCAACGGGACTACCTTAGCTTATGTACGTCAAAAGATGTTTAAGTTTAAAGATGCCATTCAAGTTTTTACTAACGAACAGAAAACAAAAGTTGCTTATACCATTAATGCTGATCGAATTATTGATTTTAATGCTTGTTACAGCTTTAAAAACGAACATGAGGAAGAACTAGGAAAAGTTGGAAGAAAAGGGATGAAATCTTTATGGAAAGCTAGTTACGATGTATTTACGCACGCCAATGATAAAGAATTTCAAATTAAAGAGGAAAACCCTTGGGCAAAAGTCTTTGATTCATTACTTGGTGAAGTTCCAGTAATCAGTATGTTTACTGGGTATTTATTCAACCCTAAATATATCGTTGAAACCAATGAGGGAAAACCTGCTGTACGCTTAACAAAAGAGCCTTCTTTTTGGGGTAGAAAATTTAAACTCGAAAAGTTGGGAGATATCAGTAATGAAGAAAGCGAGCGTATTATCCTTTCATTAATGATGATGTCATTGTTAGAACGAAGAAGAGGGTAATATGGCGGGATTAGTGACCAAAGAGACCAACAAAAGTGTTACTGACTTTATTGAAAGTATAGCCAACAAATCAAAACAAGAAGACAGCAAGACCTTGCTACAATTGATTGAAAAAACAACAGGATACCCTCCTAAAATATGGGGAGATAACTTCATTATTGGTTTTGGAAAGTATACATACACTCGAAAAAATGGAAAGGAAGAGTTTGAATGGTTTAATGTAGGTTTTGCCCCAAGAAAAACTAAAATAACCGTGTATTTAACCATGGACATCAGCCAAGAAACGGAACTCCTCTCCCAATTAGGAAAATGTAAATGGGGAAAAGGATGTTTGTATATCAATAAGCTGGCTGATGTTGATCTTGCTATTTTAGAACAATTGATAAAAAAAAGTAAAGCTGCTCAATGGCACACTTAATTATTAATGGCCTACCATGAAAAATACTATTTTCAACTTTAATGCTCCTCCAAATTTTGAACCTACTGTTGATACTTCTATAAAAATTCGTTTGACTAACCATAGTGAACAGTTTGATCACCAACCTCCATTTATAGATATTTCGCTCAACAAAATTGAACACATCAAAACACAGAAAGGGGCTAATTTTCTTGAACAATACATTACATGGACTGAAGGGTTTCAGACACAGGTTATTTCAAGTCGAATCATCGAATTTGATGCTTATAAAACCTACATTGTAGAAACTCATACCAATGCTTTTTTCCAAGACAACCACTTTAAAATTAACTATTTTAATGCGTGCTTAATTTTAGATGAGACGTGGTGTTTAGAATTTCAATTTGTATACGAAACCAAAAACACAGCAAAGTATCAAGCGATATGCGAAGCCACTTTTCAATCTCTTACCGTTATGGGAGATGCCTCCGTGTGGTCAAGTTCTTTCGAACAAGCTGTACTCGAAACACAGCAAAGTTATGAAACAGCGTTTTCTCAACAAGAAGAGAAACAACCACTAGACATCCCTTCTTTCCAAATCCCTAAAGATGGAAAAGAGTTTATTCAAATCGATGAATTTGAGTTTACTTTTATTGAAGAAAGCTGTTATTGGCACACGGTTGACTTTAGTCATAAATTATACATTCAAATTAAAGCAAAAGCAATTGACATTGAAGCAGCTAAAGCTTGTGAATTGTTAGAGTATGGTTATGAACTTGAAGATGGAGAAATTCAACTTTCATTTGATTCTAATAAAATCTTTCAGCATGGTATTCCTACTGGTGAATTTACCTTTGAAGATGGAAAATCGGGTGCACCACATTATCTTCATTTTCGCAATAAGGGTATTGGTTATGATTTTTACGGAACAACCACATTACAAAATGGTTGGTTAGGCATCAATGGCCTTTTTAAGAAATCATATCAAGATGAACCCACTTTTAAAATTAAATGCTATATACAACTAGATCCGAGTAAAATTAATTGGATTAGCTATCAATTCACTTTGAAAGAAGCCCTTCAAGCTGCTCCTGACCAGGTTGAATACTTATGGATAAACAATTGGACTAAAGCTTCTTTTCCTAAGGAGATTCTTCTATTTAAAAATTTGAAAAAATTAACGATTCATTCTCCATCCAACCACGCTAAAGAAACCGTTGAAGCGTTAACTGAAATTGATGATGCTATTGGTAACTTATCACAACTAACCGAATTACATATTAGCAATACTTCTATTCAGCACCTTCCTGAATCAATAGGAAAGTTAAAACTACTTGAGCGAATACACATTTCTAACAATCAAATCACTACCCTACCTAAAAGTATAGTCACACTTCCTAACTTAAAGTATTTATGGGCTAGTCGTAATCAAATTCAAACGGTTCCAGAAAAGATTGAACTAGCTCAAATCATCAACATTGATTTATCAAACAATCAACTTAAAACCTTACCTGAAAGTTTGGCTACTCAACCTTTATTAAAAACCATCAACATTGACAACAACCCATTAACCAACTTACCAGATACTTACAATAATATTGAACTCGAACTGAACATTGATGCTAAACGTAGGTTACTCAATTATGACTACCTAGGTGCCGATAGGAAAGGAACTGTTTCCTGGGAAAACACTTCGTTTTTAGCTCAGCATGACACTCAATTATCCCATCAGTTTAAACAAGCTATTCAGGGTACAGTACTAGAAAAACATCAAAAAGCACTTGAGCTATTGGCATTAAAAGCGGTTTGTATTAACACTACTGAAGCTGACAATTATTCACAAATTGGAAACACTCGATTTGGTGGTTTGCCTGATTTACCGCTTGGAGAAAATTATCCATCATGGCATTATCAATACGATGAAGAAACTACTGATTATCACTTAATCTTTATTGGACAACTCAATTGTGAAGAGTTAGCTCCTTATCAAGACTACCTCCCAAGAACAGGCATGCTCTACTTCTACTTACAAGATGAAGAAAGCTTTAACTGCAAGGTTATTTATCATCCTAAACATGAACTCCAATCGGCACTGAATTTAAAAGAACAGGAACTTACTTTTTATGACAGTATTGAACCATACCATCCCTTTAGGGTAAAACTCTCTTCTTTTGTTGCGCTCCCCTCTTTTTACTCCGATGAATATTGGTACCAATTTGTAAATGCACCAGAACTTAACAACTTAGAAGATTATAATCATGAAGATCATAAAGCCTTTACAGAGGAAGTAAGAACACAACTTGCAAAAGCATTAGGTAAAACTGGAGTATACAGAGCATGGAACAACTGTTATTATCAAGATGAACATCACAGTATCAATGACTATGTCTTTACCCAACATGAATCCCCTCAGGAACAAGCAGCATTAAAACACAAAGGAAATCCTGAAGATTGGGTGCTTTTATTAAAAGTATGCTCAGACAACAATACTGGTTTTTGCTTTTGGGATGCTGGCGAACTTTTTTTCGTTATCCATAAAAGTGATTTAGCAAAAATGGACTTTAGCAATGTATATGCTTGTATTGAAAGCAGTTGAAAATAGCTTCAATTCTGATGTAATGTTATTAAACGATAACTAAATGGCGTCCATAAACTTGCTTTAACATTGGCTTGCTTTAGGATACTATTCACCCATGAATTACAAGTAAAAAAACAAGAATAACTTCCTTTAGCTTGGTAAAAAAAATCCGAACTCCCATATCCTTGAATTGGTTTTAGATTACTGGGATTGAAGTAATTTAGTATATTTCTTTTTATACTTATTAATTGCTCTTCTGTAATTTGAATTTCTGTCCAATTATTTTGAATTTCATGGTATTTTGTAACATGTAACAGTGTTGGACTCTCAAGAAACAAAGCGTTAAAAGCTGTTTTGATTTTTAGATTACTAAAAGATGGCGTGTTTAAATAAAAGTCTTTATCCCCCCATCCTATTGCTAGATAGTTACAATCGAGGTTAAGAAAATCAAATTCATTATTGGATAAAATCAAGTCTAAATGCACCCCGTTTGTTTTAATGTAAATACTGTTGTCCCTTTTATTTTCAGAATCAAGGTTTTTTGTATTTACAGTAATGTGTGTAAATAACAATGCAACAACTAAATAGACTACTGGACTTAAAGCGACAGCAAACACTATCCTTTTGAATAACTTTTTCATACCAATTCTTATTTAAGTAAATTCAAGACAACGCTCTTCATTTTAATTATCAAATGAAGAGCGTATGTATATTTATGCTTTGCCTTTTCTTCTTTTATAAACTACCCAAGCAACAACTAGTGCGAGTATAACAAACCAAACATTTGCCAACTGTACAATTATAAATAATAAACCATTAAACCCATTCACTAAACTTTCCCAGAGTTGTGTAAAAAAAGAGGGCTCAAAATCCTTTATATTCAATTCATTTTCTACTAATTCTTTATCTAAAGAGGCTTCTTGATAAAATGTTAACTGCACAGTACTGTATTCAACTTCAAAATCTAATTCCATATTTCTAATTAGAGCTGCATCTTTTTGACGTTGTTTTTGCAACATCCTATCGTGCGCATCTACAACTTTATTCATTTTATCCTTCTGATTTTTTATTGCCTTTGATAATTTTTCATGATATTCGGTCAAACGTTGCTGCTCTAAGTTATTTTTTAATTCTCTTAGGCTAATTTCATTAGCTGTAACAATTCGTTCATCTAGAAACTTAACTTTTGGAGCGATCACCTTTAACAATGAATCCAGTTGAGTATTAGGAATTCTAATCGTCATATCATTGTTTACTCGATACCTAGTAATACGTAAAGAAGAATCTTTACTTACAGCAATTTTCTTAACACTCTCAATGTCACTATACAACTTTGTATTGGTTACTATTCCACCTAGATTCACTACCGCATGTTCGAGGTAATGTGTCGTATTTCTTACTTTACATGTTTTAAATCTAATTTGTGCTTTTCTAATAAAACGTAAGTTGCCATCATTTTCTATACTTGCCGCTAATGAACGAACTCCATCTTGATGGTTCTCGGCAAATATTTCCTGTTCGGCTGCTTGACTATTCCCCATAGCAGCATCATCCATTTTCGCTATTTCTTCATAAACAGCCTCTTCCATTTCTGCTTGTGGGGCATACGACTTTGCTTCATATTGATCATATTGACTTCCGCATGAAGTAAATCCTAAAATGATAAAAAGTCCGATTGTTTGAATTGTTGTCTTCATAATTTTGTGTGTTTTTTGATTACACTCCAAAACTAAGTACACAACAACGTCAATTCTTGTAAATCACTAGTAAACAGTACTGTAAATCATTTTACAATCTATTTACAAAAGAAAATTATACCGAAAAGGATTATAATTTCACCAATTGATACTTCAATTCAGCTTGAGCTAACCAATTTCTAAATTGAACATCTATTAACTTAATTTGAGACTCAATATAATTTTGTTCTCGAACATTAACCATAAACAAAGATGATTCTCCAATATTAAAAAGTGTTTGTTCAGCTTCAAATATTTGTAAATACATCTCGGTAGATTTTTCTTGAATAAGCATTTGATCTTTTGATGATGTTAATTGATTATAAGCAGCTTCCATCTTGTATCGAATCATCGCTTGTTTATTTAAAAGCCCCATTCTTTTTTGCTCTAATTTGATTCCTGAAAGTTTAGCCGAAGCACGTTCTTTTCGAGTAAAAATTGGGTAGCTTACTTTTGCTCCCCAGTTATAATCCTCAACATTATAGGAAGTATTTGCTGAAAGCGAGTTATACTTTAACTGGACAGTTGGTTTGAGATATTCTTTCTTTAGCTGTAAATCAATTTTACTAATTTCAACATCATTTTCATACATTAACACTTCTGGATGTGTTTGAGATAATGTTACAAAATTTAAAGTATCATTCTCTCCTACCTCCATATCCAAGAAAGGTTCTATTGTTGATGCAAGTTCTAAAGGAACATACCCGTCTTGCCATAAAAAAGTATTGACCCACATTCTCTTATTCTTTTCTGCAACGCTAGCTTGCTCCTGTTTTAAGCTACGATCTTGTAATTGGATAGATACCTTAAGTGTATCTAATGCAGGTTTTTCTCCTCTTATAACACTCAATTGAATCGCATTTAATCGCTCTTCAGCATTTGCAACTGCTTGACTATAAACTTGAAGCTTTCGATATGCTTTTTGCCATTCAAAATAAGCTTGTGAAGCATCAAAAACTAATTGATTTTGGATAACCTGCTGTTCTAACAAGGTTGAGTTTTGAATGATTTTAGCTTGTTTTAAATCAGCTCTTCGTTTATCAATAAACAATCCTTTTCCTAAATTAACTGTCACACCTGCATTCCACAGCCCCTCAGAAGGTGTATAAGATTCTGGGTTTAATAGATAGCCATCGTTTTCATTATAGCCTCCATGGAGACTTACACCAAACCAGGTTGGAATGACTAATCCTCCATTGATATAGCTATAATACTGCTTTTCTTCAAAATACTTTTGAGAGATATCCCCTTTTAATTTAGGATCAAAACCACCTCTAGCTTTCTTTAACTCTAATGCTCCCTTTTCTCCTTCCAATTGAGCAGTATAAACCAAAGGATGATGTTTTTTTACAACAGCAATATAATCTGTATAACTAAAAGTTACAGCAGTATCCTGTCCGAATAAAGACAAGCCCCCCAATAAAAATATAACGAACAAATAGTTTCTCATTCTTACTTCTTTTTAAGGTTTTTTGCTTCTTCTTCTTTTACCTCATAATATTCAGGAGGGAAACCGTTAATGTTTCGCCATAACTCATACCAAACTGGAACATCTTTTAACAACATTAAATTGGTTGCCCCAGAACCAAACCTCAAGTCATCAGGCCAGCAGTGATCTGTAGAATCTTCCCTAACTAAAACTCTATACTTACCATTGGCACTTATAAATTGGTCAATTGCATATATTTTCCCTTGGAATGTACCATAACTTGCACTTGGCCATCCAGAAAAGACGATAGCTGGCCAACCATCAAACTGAATATTCACGTGTTCTCCTTTTTTAATTAAAGGAAGATCAATAGGTTTTACGTATAACTCAACTGCTAAATCATAATGCTTTGGCATCAATGTTAGAATTTGTTGCCCCTCTTTAATCACTTCTCCTATTCCACTGATAAAAGTTTTGGTGATATAACCATCTTGTGGTGCGGTAATAAAATACAATCCGTTTCTAAACTGATAGTTACTGTATTGATTCTTTAGTTTATTGATATTGGTTTCCGTATCTAGTTTTCGAGAAACTGTACTAAATCGTTCTGATTCAATTTTATTATAGTCTGATTGAAACTTTACTTCAATATTTGACAACTCTACTTTTAAATTTAATACTTCATTTTGGCTGTTCAGGTATTTATTTTTAGCTGCTAATTCATACGATTTAGTCTCCTGTTTCTTTACCCTCCTTTTTTCTAAGTCGATTTTTGATTTTAAACCTATTGCATATAAACTATCAGCTCTATCATACTGTGCACTAGCAGTAGTATAATTTAACTTCGCCGACTCAAAATTAATGCTGTCATTTTGTACTTTCAAAATAGCTTGTCCTAACTTGTTTTTAGCCTGAGTTAGTTTAAGGTTCATCTGCTTTTGAAGCAAGTCTAATTGATTGGTTTGAATAGCTATTTTATCTCCATACGCTTTTACAGACTCTTCTTTTAACTCAATTTGATTTTTAGTTCGCTGTAGCAATTCATCATCAAAATAAGCATCTTTAATTTCCGATATTTTTAAGATAGTATCTCCTTTATTCACATAATCCCCCTCTTTAACATACCAGTTATCTATTCGACCTCCTATTATCGAATTTAGGCTTTGTGGACGTTGGTCAGGTTTCAACGTTGTGATATATCCTTCTGAACGAACATTTTGTGTCCACGGTAAAAATAAAACGACAAAACTTATCACTGTAAATCCAATAATTATTTTTCGTAACACTCTACTCGAATGCTTTTTTTCGACCTCACTTAATGTTCTATAAGCTTTGGGTAAAATATATTTTGAAACACTATTTTCTGAAATGTTTAACATAATTAAACGATTTTACGTAATGATTGATTTTCAACTAAAACTACCTGATTCACTTTGTCTCTCAAATAGCCATCTCTTGAAGCAATAACCAGCGTCCAAGGATTAGACTTATCTGTAAGGAACTCCATTATTTGCTTACGTTCCTCTCCTACTAATGAAGAGAAAACATCTTTAACCAATAATAACTTAGGTTTATCTGCTATACTTCTTGCTAAAATTAACTTGTCGACAATACCTTTTGAGAATTGTTTTCCTTGAGGGAAAATCTTAGTGTCATATCCTTTATCTAAAGATTTAATGAATGAACTCAAGCCTAACTTTTCGATTGCCCATTGAACATTTTCAAAAGTAGCACTAGGCCTACCCATCGTAATGTTTTCTAAAAGAGTCCCCTCAAACAACAACTCATCCATTAGACAATCTCCTATAACAGACCTTAAATATTGTGGATTATAGTTAGAAATTGGTAAATTATTGATAACAACAGTTCCTTTTTTTACTTTATAAAGTCCAGCTAGCAAATACAATAAAGTCGTTTTACCTGAATCACTGCTTCCAACTATTAACACACTTTCACTAGAATCAATTTCAAGGTTAACATTGGAGAAGATATTGTTTTCTTGACCAGGATATCCAAAATCAACATTTTTAAACTCTAATGACAAACCTTTATCTAGATTACAGGTTTCGATTTCTATTCCTTCACAACGCTCTATTTCAAGATCAGATACCTGCCCTACTTTTTCTAATGCAGTGAGTACGTCATAAATTGTCTCTAAACTTAAAATTAATTTTTCTACAGCTCCTAATACTAAAAGAATAATAATTTCAGCAGCGACGAATTGTCCTAAGTTCATTTGTTGCTCCATCACCAAAATACTTCCTACCACTAATAATCCTGACGTCACCAAAACCTTGAAGACTACCATCAAGATGTATTGGTATTTTAAAATGGTAAAGTGGTTTTCTCTTGCTTCGATGTACTCTCCAACATATTTGTCGGTTCTTAACATTGGAAGTTCCGTATTACCAGCTAATTTAAAACTGATACTTGTTCTGGCCAATTCCTCTAACCAATGTGCAATATTGTATTTATGTTTCGATTCTTCCAAACTTGTATCCAATCCTCTTTTAGACGTTACCTTAAAAATTGAGTACACTAAAACAATTAAAATCAAGCTAAAAACAATAAAAAATGGATGATAAAGAGATAACAGTAGCAATCCAAATAAAGTTTGTACTGACGCTGTTGAAAAATCAATCAATACCTTAGACAATCCCTTTTGTACTGAAACTACATCAAAGAAACGGTTCATTAATTCTGGAGCATATTGTTTAAATAAAGCTTCCAATTTAATTTTGGGAATTCGAAAAGCAAATTCAAATGCTGCTCTTGTAAATATTTTCTGTTGTAAATATTCTGATATTCTAAGTTGTTGGATTTGTAGGATACCTGATATGACTACTCCCAAGATCACTAATGTAACCAATACAATCCAAGATGTACTCATTTTTCCTCCTTGTATCAAGTTGATGATCGATTGGATACCTATTGGCAATGATAAATTGACAAGTCCCAAAAAGAATGCATAGATATATACATTTCTAATTTCTACCTTATCGGGTTTAATCAATAACCAAAAACGGTTTACTGGACTTAATTGACTCATGTTATTATTTCGTAATTTCTTTAATGACTAATTCTTTATAAAATGTTGTTACTGCATCTTCACCTTCAACTACATCTGTTAAACGTGGTAAATGTTCTGCAAAGAAGCGTTGATGATGCGCTCCTTCTATTACTGTTGACACCAACATATGGGGGTATTTAAACGCTGAGTTGATTTCTAAAATAATTGATGAAACTCTAGCTACAACGTCTTTATATTTTAAAAAATATCCCAATTCATTATCCTTATCTACCGCCTTATTTAAGTATGCTTTTGAGGACTCGCTAATTACAATTCTATTTAATAAAACTTCATTGATTTGCGAAAATGTAGAATCCTCTTTAATCTCTTCTGTTAACACATTAATTGCTCTCTCCAGACGTTGAATTGGGCAATCAACATTAGTTAATCTTAGCAGCAAACGATATTCTTGCCATCCCCAATACCAGTGCACTAAATAGATCAACACATGATGTTTACTCTCAAAATACCGATAAATTGATGCTTCTGTTGAAGTAATGTGCTTTGCTAACTTTTTAAAGGTGAATTCCTCAAAGCCAAGCTGTTCAATTAATTCAATACTCCCTCCAATAATCTTTTTTCCTAATGTGGAAGAATTAGGATTTTTGAGGTACACATTCTCATTGACGTTAATACTTAAATTAGAAAGCCGATCCATTGTTAATAATTTTGGACGCAAAAATAATAGTATTACTATCATAAACAAAAGTAAAGCCTACTTATCTATCATAAATCTTGTTAAAAAATAAGCACATAGATAGAAAAACTTAAAAAAAACCAACAACAACTCATCAATAAACAAATAATTCTATCTTTGATTGAGTGAAGGCTAGCGAACGACAGTTATTTGATCAACTACTTGAAAGGGTGGCTCGAAAACTTAGGGAAAATCATCCTGAGGTAAGTCTTCCTATTCAAGAATGGAAAGGGGAAGAAATTGCTCTATTTCGTGAAGACCTACAACAAAAAGTATTAGGTTCTATTAGTGAAAAGTGGTTTTATACACACATAAAAAAACAACAAGATAAACTTCCGAGGGTAGATACATTAAATCTTTTTGCTAACTATATTGATGAAGAGAGTTGGAAAGCTTTTTCATACAAATATACGACAAATGAAACCTCCGAAATTAAAGCTACAACAAAAATACCTCCCGTACCTATAACTCCTGAGCCACCTAAGAAAAGCCTCTATAAAAAATATTTAGTTTTTGGTCTGAGTACTCTAGCAGTACTATTTATGATTATAAATTGGCTTCCTACAACCCCTACTCACTATCGTTTTTGTTTTATTGATCAAAATACACATTTGCCAGTTGTTGATTCTTTCTTAGCAGTAAAAGTCATTAAAACTGATGAATCTCCTGTTTTTAAACCATTGTTAACCAATTGCTTTGAGGGAACTGGTCAAGAGGTTGAATTTGTAATTAAAGGTCGTTTTTATCGACCACTTCACATCAAAAGAACAATAACCAAAGAAAGTTATGAAGAAACCATTTTTATAGAACCTGATGACTATACAATGATGTTACACCTGTTTGCTAACTCTAAAGTTAAAGACTGGAAAAAGAGGCGTCAACAACTTTCAGAAATGATGTCGGAAGAATTAAAAGCTTATGAGATTAGTGAAGATGGTTTTACCATTGCGATTTTAAGTAAGAAAGAGTTTATCAACAAACTCACTTTACCTACAAGAGGCTTACAGAGAACGGAAATCATCAATACCATTTATGATGGGGAGAAAATTTCAACCATTAAATTCCTTGAAAGATGAAAAGCTTAATGAACACATATCAAGTTTTAGCTCTAGGAATATTCATTTTACTTTCTAGTTGTTCCGCTCAGCACGACGAAAGTAAAGCCTATGCTCCGTCTCTAGAGTTTGAAGAAGCGACTGCTATGGAAGAAGCCAAAAACGATGATGTTATGCAAAAAGAGCTGACTTCCAATGCAACTTCCTTTACTCCTAAAAAATGGAGAAAAAAAGCCCAACAACAACTTGAAACTTTGGAAGATCTAATTAAAATAAGCCAAGACCATACATTGGAAAAAGAGTTTAAGACAGCTATTGAGGAAGAACTACAGAACCTCTACTCTTCTCTTGATTCTAATGACTATTTTAAAGCGCCAATGCAACTAAAATTCAAACACTTTAGCGTTTCGGATAGCAGTAATAATGATACCATCAGAATTGACTTTAAAAACAAAAAGGATAACTTAAGCGCTTTCTTTTTAGTCAACAGAACTGAAAAGCAATTTGGAAACTCTTCTGAGTTAGTTGAAGAAATTGAACTTATAACGATCAAAACTACTCCTTGATAAAGTATACAACTCCTGTAAAACTTTAGTTCAACTTATAATAGACTCCAATTAAGAGCCATAAATTTTGATTTTTTGATACTTCTGTTAAATTTGAGAGTCGATAATCTATCCCCAACTCTAATTTAAGCTGATCGGAGACTACATAACCATAATTTGGTGAACATCGATACTCAGCTGAAAACTCTCCATTAACCAATATATTTAACAACTCGTTATTTAGCTTTATATAAGCCTCTTTACGATCTAATACAGCTCCATTTAATGGAATCTGCATTCCCAAACGGTAACGTAAACGATGGACTATTGCATCCCCAGAAGTTTGATCTAGCCTTAAACGATGTGAAAACTTAAATTGATTGTAGGTATTAAAAAAGACCAACTGCTCTATTGTCCTTACTGCCCATTTTCCATCTCTAAAACGTACTAGACTACCTACTGAAAGTTTAGAAGCAACTCCTATTTTATGAGCATAAAGTAAACTACAATCAGAAAGGATGTACCGATACTTCAATTCCTGATCTACAGAACTCAACATTCCAAAACGTTGTTGTGTTGCAAAATTTAAACTATTTCTTCCCTTTAATTTGTATGTCAAGTTAACTGAGGGTAAATTACCATACGCCCAATTCCCTTGCGCTAAGACTTGAGCGCACATCAAATAATTGGCCATTAAAAGGAGTACTATTTTCAATCTAATATTCAAGGTGCTCTGTTGAGTTTAATACAATTTTATTCCTACTGATTAACTTCCCTTTTACATCAAAAAAACATTCATAAAGTGCCCCTCCATCAGAAGAAAACCCTTTTATAATCAATTCATATCCCGACACATAACCTAACTCTCTTAAACTATCTATTGAATACAGATACTTAACATCCCCCTTTAATTGCTCTTGTATTTTCTGAATTCTAAAGCGTTTGTAGTTATCAGAAAGTGTTACATTTATTTGCTTTAAAATTGATGCCGGGAGCTCTGCTTTATTGACTAGGACTTCAATATCTTCTAATTGACCTAAGGTGTCAAATTCTACACTGTACTTTTTTTTATCAATTTTAAATTTGGCTTCAATTGAAATCCCTTGAAAACTTTCTTCTTTATACCATTTCAACTGTTTTATTTCTAAATCAACATCAATAAAATCTAGTGCGCGTTTAGGTACTTCTCTAGATTTCAATCGATATTCTCTTTCATACTTTACTTGACCAAAAGCCAAATTTAAAGCAAACATAAAACTTAAGAATATACTAATACGCTTCATTACTAAGTAATTTCCAAATAAACTTATGCAAAGTTAATCAATTATCTTTTTGTTTAATTTAATTCATAATTGTCATTTTTTAAGCAGACTATTACTTTTATTAATTAAATTTGTAACATAGTTGCATATTAAAAGCAATAGATAGCAATGAATCACTTTGAAGTAATAATAATCGGAGGAAGTTACGCAGGTCTTTCAGCTGCGATGTCTTTAGGGCGTTCACTAAGAAAAACACTAATCATCGACTCTGGAAAGCCTTGTAACAGTCAAACTCCCCATTCACATAATTTTTTAACACAAGATGGAAGCCCCCCAAAAGAAATCTCAAGCATAGCAAAGGATCAAGTATTAAAATACGATAGTATAACTTATTATGAAGGATTAGTTATAGACGCTGAACCTGTAGAAGATGGCTTTGAAATAACTACCTCAAATGGAACTATTTTTACTGCAAAAAAAATAGTTTTTGCAACTGGGATAAAAGATAAACTCCCCAATATAAAAGGCTTTGATCAGTGCTGGGGAATATCAGTTGTACATTGTCCTTATTGTCATGGTTATGAAATCAGAAATAAAAAAACTGCAATAATCGCTAATGGAGATAAAGCTATACATCTTGCCTCTTTAGTCCATAATTTAACACAAGAAATCACCATTATAACATCTAATCTAGAACAGTTTAACAAAGAACAGTTAGATAAACTTAGTAAAAATAGCATCAACGTATTTGAAAAGGAAATAACAGAAATAATACATAAAGATGGAAATCTTACCCATCTCATTTTTAATGATGGAAGTAAAAAGGCTTTTGAAGCAGCTTATGCTGCTGTTCCCTTTGAACAAAATACTGAACTTCCCCAAAAACTGGGTTGTAAATTCACAGAAACAGGACATATAGAAGTTGATCTTATGCAAAAAACTTCACAAAAAAATGTTTTTGCTTGTGGAGACAGCACTACAATGATGCGTTCTGTAGCAACTGCTGTATATGGAGGAAATATAACAGGCGCAGTGATAAACAAAGAGTTTATAGAAGAAAGTTTTTGAAGTAACAAAATCCCCCTCTAATCATCATTCTTTTGTCAACTCTAGTACTAGAAGTTCCATCAGATAATACAATTAACTATCTTTGTATTATGAACTCAACTACGCTACATATCAAAAACATGGTTTGCAAACGCTGCATTAAAGTTGTTAGGGATGAATTCGTAAAATTAAATTTAACAGTTCAAGAACTCGAACTAGGAAGAGTAACTGTTGCTTCACAGTTATCTTCAAGGCAAATTGAAGCTATTAGACTTGCTCTTGAAAGCAATGATTTTGAATTAATACTGGATAAAAAAAGTCAATTGATTGACCAAATAAAAACCATCATTATTGAAAAAATACATTATTCTCAAAATGTGTTAACACCAATAAATAGTTCAGATTATATTGCCCAAGAATTAGGGTATGATTACTCTTATCTTAGTCACCTTTTTTCGTCAACCGAAGGTATTACCATTGAGAAGTACATCATCAATCAGAAAATAGAAAAAGTAAAAGAATTGATTGCCTATAACGAACTTTCTTTAAATGAAATCGCATTTCAATTAGGATATAGTAGTGTTCAACACTTATCTGGCCAATTTAAAAAAGTAACAGGAATGACTCCATCCAATTATAAAAAACTCCAAGAAAATAGTCGAATACCTTTAGATGAAATCTAATCCAAAAAAGATATAACTCTTTTCTAAAATGGTGTAATACTCCTTTCAAGATTTCTTGCTTTTTTTGCATTATCTAATTTTACACCATGCAAATACAAGAATACATCCTTAAATTTCTGGCAGACTTTTTTAAGATTTTAGGAGAAATGGCTCCATTCCTTCTCTTAGGCTTTCTCTTTGCTGGTTTACTTTACGCCTTTATTCCACAAAAAAAAATTGAACGTTATTTTGGTGGAAGTCCATTAAAATCATCTGCCTTAGCCTCTATTTTTGGTATTCCTCTTCCACTCTGTTCTTGTGGTGTAATTCCAACAGGAATGGCTTTTTATCAGAATGGTGCTTCTAAAGGTGGTACAGTCTCTTTTTTAATTTCTACTCCACAAACAGGAGTTGACTCTATTTTAGCATCCTTTTCTTTGATGGGGTTGCCTTTCGCTATCATTAGGCCTATTGCTGCTCTTGTAACTGGAATAACTGGTGGGTTTATAACAAGTGTAGTCACACAAAACGAAGCAGAGTCTAGAGTTTTTGAAGAACAAGCAGAGCAGCCAACAACTTTTTCTGAAAAGCTTATTAGTGCTTTTCGTTACGGTTTTATAGCATTTATTCAAGATATTTCTAAATGGTTAATTATCGGTTTAGTATTGGCTGCAATTATTTCAGCACTAATCCCAGATGATTTTTTTGACCTACTAAATCTCTCTCCTTTTGTGCAAATGCTTTTAATTTTGGTAGTTTCTATTCCACTTTATATCTGTGCTACTGGATCTATACCTTTAGCTACTATTCTCATTTTAAAGGGGGTTAGTCCTGGCGCTGCTTTTGTATTATTAATGGCTGGCCCAGCTACTAATGCAGCTACAATTACAATGATTGCTAAAGTATTGGGTAGAAAAAGTTTATTCGCATACTTAGGGTCTATCATAGCTGGAGCGATAGGTTTTGGACTCATCATAGACTATGTTTTACCTACTGAATGGTTCACCATTATCGCACAACAACATTTAGGACATGATCACTCTGGAGCATTAGACTGGTGGCAAATTACTTCTAGCATTCTTCTTATTGGTTTAATCCTTAATGGATACCTCCAAAAATACCTCCAATCAAAAAACAATAATCCAATTCATATAAACAACAACACTATGACCACAAAAACAATTAAAGTAGAGGGAATGACTTGTAACCACTGTAAAGCGAATGTTGAAAAGAACCTTGAGAAACTACCTTTCATTGATCATTTACAAGTCAACTTAGCCGATAAAACAGTCACCTTAGAAGGCGATAATATTGAGCTGGATAAAGTCAAAGAAACCATTGACAACCTAGGGTATCAAACGATTTTATAAGCTCTTGAAGCTACAGTATATAAGCTGAGGTTATTATTTCTACTTCAGCTTATTTTATTTGAATTGCTCTAAATATTGAATAACAACACTCAATTATATAGTTAGAATAACTTAAAAAGAATTCTATTCTCCCTATATTTGTGGAAATGGAGCAGGACAAGATTGAGATTATTTACGAGGACAAATATTGTATTGTCGTTAACAAACCTAACAATGTTTTGATTCACCAATCTCATTATGCCCGTAACATCAAGGCCCCTACTTTAATTGATTTATTAGAACACCAATTCAATCAGCGTTTCTATCCTGTTCATCGTTTAGACCGAAAGACCTCTGGTATTTTATTATTTTGTAAACAAAAAGAAAACGTTGCGGTATTCCAAGAGTTATTCACCTCAGATAATATAGAGAAAAGATATTGGGGAATTGTTCGCGGTTTTGCTGCTCCAAGTGGCAAAATAGATAGTCCTGTAAAAAACCCAGACACTAAAATCTATAAAGATGCCTTAACCTTTTATAAAACACTAACCTCTATCCAGTTGGATATTCCAGTGCATCCTTATCCTCAATCAAGGTATAGTTTAATTGAACTAACCCCTAAAACAGGTAGGATGCATCAATTGAGAATACACTTAAACAAAATAAGTCATCCATTGGTTGGAGATTATAAATATGGAGATCGTTTTCACAATAGGATGTACGAAAACCAATTTGATTGCCATAACCTGTTCCTACACGCTATACAATTAAGCTTTACCCACCCTTTTACAAAGGAAGATTTGGTACTTAAAGCATCTCTTAACAAGAATTGGGAGCTTATTTTTGAACATTTTGGATGGGATAATCTTACTTAAACATGGAAATACTCTACCTAATATTAAATATTGCCGCTGTTATTTTATTAAGCATATTGCTGATAAATATTTTCAAAACATTTATTCAAAAGAAACATTCTAAAAAGAGAAAAAGAAACACACTTTTGGTATTAATCTTTTTTACAGTTATTGTTTCTGCTCCTCTGTATTTCTCTAAAGTTTATATCAAAGATTTAAACCTAAACACAACAGAAAAACGGATTAATCATTATTCAAAATACCAAAAGTACCTCACTTTAAATAACATTTATTTTGATAGCTTATTATCTGACTCTAATAACATTGATTTACACTACAACTATGTTTACACTCTTGAGCAACAAATCAATAAAAACAGTAAACACTCTCAATATAACCCCAGTGGAATAAATGGTGGATTCTATTCAAACAGACTCCTAGAATACTACAATTACTACATTCAAGACACTATAGAAATACGTAAAAATATTGGTCATCTCTTTTCTGCTCAGCATTATATTGATTTAAGAAATACAACAGAGGCTATTGAACACCTCAATTTGGTTACTGATACCACATTAAAATACTATAATTACCTGAAAGGAAAAGCTTTTGCTAAAACCTACTATTCATTTAACTATGCTGAAGCCGAATACTATTTAAAACAAGGCTTGAAAGACTCAATTCAACAAGCTGTTGATGAGTTGGCTGGACTTTATTTTTATTTTAGAAAAAACGAAAAACTAAAGGAACTTGTTTATAATAACAAAAAGAACCCTGCATTAAACTCCTTTTTTAAAAGGATTACCTATATGCGTTCAACTCAATACTTGTCTTATTGGGAAACTGTTTTTAAAAATCGTTTTTCTAATATTAGTTTCTGGGGAACAATTTCTGCTTTAGCTATTTTATGCATTTGGTTGTTTTATCTGGTTAGCATTGATATTTACGAAGCAGAAAAATGGTATCACATCCTCTTTACTCTTTTGATGAGTATGACGACTATTTTTTTAGTTTTTCCACTATCCGATACACTTTTAGATGTTATAGAATATTCTCCAGCTGGTGGACCTGTTTATTCTTTTTTCCACATTACTATTTCAGTTGGAATGGTAGAAGAATTTGTGAAAATACTTCCTGTAATCATCTTATTAAGGTTTACTAATGCGATTAATGAACCTTTCGATTATATCTTATACGCTTCAATTTCTGCACTTGGCTTTGCTTTTATTGAAAACCTATCTTATATACAAGACCATTCACTATACAACATCAATGCTAGGGCCTTAACGGCATCAGTATCACACATTATTGACAGTTCGACGATTGGATATGGATTGATGTTAGCGAAATACAAGTATAAAAGTCATTCTTTTATAATCTTCCTTGCTTTCTTTTTTCTTGCCAGTCTTATGCATGGGTTTTATGACTTTTGGCTACTTGAAGACAGTGTTCAAAGCTATGAATGGATTACTTTGGTATTCTATATATTTAGTATTCATATTTGGCACATTTATGCTAACAACACTTTAAATATCTCTACATTTTTCCATCCTAATATAGAAATACAAAATGACAAAATAAGAGTCTACTTAATTTTTGCTTTAGTAAGTCTTTTAATGTTTTCCTACTTAATAAATGGTTATACCAGAGGTAAAATGTTTGGTGATCAATATTTACTCAATTCAATTATTTACTATGGGTACTTTATCCTTTATCTAGCTATATCTTTAAGTAACTTTAAGATTATACGCGGTTACCTCTCTCCCTTTGGTGCTCCCTTACTTCTATTTATCCCTAAGCTTAAAAGAGTCACTAATTTTTCTGGTTTACATATTAAAATTGCCCCTTCTAAGAGACATGAATTCCGACCAAAATATGCTGAATTACGGCCGAAGTTTTTTTCAAATGGAACGTTACAGCAAAGAATTGTAGTTGACAATAACTTAGAAGCATATGTAACAGCATTGCACCAGACTATAAATTTTGGCGACTACATCAATGACTTAGTCATTATATTTCCACATTCAAAAAAGAAAAGCTTTAATGACGATTCAAACATTCTTATTCATGTTTATTTAATTCCAAACTATGAACTATTGGAGCAACCAATTTTAAAGAAAGATGATTTTGAATATTTAGGTTGGGCTATTTCAAAAAAAATATAGTTTTACCAACTCAACACCTTTTTAAAGATTTTCTTCTCTCCTATAGTAAATTCAAACAATAGTATTCCTTTGTTAAAACTACTAATATCAACTACTTCTTCTGAGAAGATTTTTTGTTTAGTTAATAATTGTCCATTAATGGTATAGATTGCCAATTCCACAGGTTTGATTCCATTATACTTAACCAATACATTTTTGTCGATATGATTCGTAATCAGATCTATATCGAACAATTCTTGACCTCTTACACCAACTGTATAATCAGTTGAACACTCATTGGTAGAATCTAATTGGCTATAAAACAACTGGTCATTTTTAAAGAAACAGCTTATTTTACCAGCCCCATTAACATTGGGAGTTGCTCCAGGTGCATTTATTAATGATAACGAGCCAGCTCCCTCAATCCAAACTGCATTTTGCCTACCCGCTTGAACTGTATCCAACGCATGTAAATAAAAATGTTTGTAACTATTCCCATCCACTAAAGGATGCAAAGCAATAGAATCAAGCTGAAACATCCCTGCATCAAACACAAATGGAGCTATAGGATTATAAACATTCATTGAGTCTCCTACAGACAATGAAAAATCATATAACAAAAATTCATCTGGCCTAGAATTATAATTAGCCAACTTTAGGTATACTTTTCTTTCATGAATATCTTCTCTTAAAAGGAAAGTTCTTGAGATATAATGGTAGCCATCCAAAATCTTATAGGAATTCCCATCCACAATAGTATCTCCATCTGTATAATATTTATCGTCGACACAACCAAAATAACATGACGTTAATCTCCACTCATTATAGTTGTCCAACAAAGGGGTATAACCTTGGGCACGCACACCTATCCATAACACACTAAGCATTCCTACTAAAAGAACTTTTTTACACATTTTATTAAAGTTTATATTCTTAACTGGAAGTCTATAATTCGTTACTTTCTACCCTCTCAATATCAACTATTTTTACTAAATTTGCAAGGATTTTTAACTCAATTTAAAACTAAATACACAAAATGAAAGAAGTTTATATTATTTCGGCTGTAAGAACTCCAATTGGAAGCTTTGGAGGATCATTATCAACTGTTCCTGCTACTAAATTAGGTGCTGCAGCAATTAAAGGTGCTTTAGGTAAGGCTAACATAGATGCTCAATTAGTTGATGAAGTATTTATGGGGAATGTTTTACAAGCAAACTTGGGACAAGCTCCTGCTCGACAAGCTGCAATTTTTGCTGGGCTATCTGAAGATGTTCCTTCTACTACAGTAAATAAAGTATGTGCTTCTGGAATGAAAGCTATTAGTTTAGCAACTCAATCTATTTTAGCTGGAGACAATGATATTGTTGTTGCAGGTGGAATGGAAAACATGAGTATGGTTCCTCATTACTACAGCGCGCGTAATGCTGTAAAATTAGGTGATGTTAAGTTAGTAGATGGAATGGTTAAAGATGGTTTAACTGATGTTTACAACCAGGTACACATGGGAGTTTGCGCTGACAAATGTGCTACTGAATACAACATTACTAGAGAAGATCAAGATAATTTTGCTATTGAATCTTATAATAGAGCTGCTAAAGCATGGGATGCTGGGAAATTTGATGAAGAAATTGTTCCTGTTGAAGTTCCACAAAGAAGAGGTGATGCTATTGTTGTCAACAAAGACGAAGAGTACACCAATGTAAAAATGGAAAAAATCCCTCAGTTAAGAGCTGTATTTAATAAAGAAGGTACAGTAACTGCTGCTAACGCTTCTACTTTAAATGATGGTGCTTCTGCTTTAATTTTAGCTAGCAAAGAAAAAGTGGAAGAATTAGGGTTGAAACCAATTGCAAAAATTGTTGGATATGGAGATGCTGCTCACGAACCAGAATGGTTTACAACTGCACCTTCAAAAGCTGTTCCTGTTGCTTTAAAGAAAGCAAACTTAGAAATTGCTGATATTGATTACTGGGAATTAAACCAAGCATTCTCTGTTGTAGGATTAGTCAACACTCAAAAATTAGGGTTAGATCCTGCAAAAGTTGATGTAAATGGTGGTGCTGTTTCTTTAGGACATCCTCTAGGAAATAGTGGTTCTAGAATTATCGTTACTTTAATCAATGTGTTAAAGCAAAATAATGGAAAATATGGAGCTGCTGGTATTTGTAACGGTGGCGGAGGTGCTTCTGCTATGGTTATTGAAAATATATAATTACCTATAGCCTTTTATAAAATCAAAAGCCACTTATTAAATTTTAATAAGTGGCTTTTCTACAATTAAACTTTATGACCGCTTACGAAAAGATTATTACAACCCTAGGTTTTCTAGGATTCTTTATTCTACTCCCCCAGCTCCTTGCGATTTTTGGAATAAATGATCCTCAATTATTCTTAGAACAAAACCTTGGAGCAATAGGTACTGCCTCTGCTCTTAGTATAATTGGTCTTTCACTAATATTACTCGCTGTAATTTTTGGTGGTGGAGAAACAATTGGTGCTACTTTTTTAGGATTAGTCATTGGGTTTCTGCTTATCTCTACTTCAGTTGAAGTAAGTTTTATGGTTTGGTTAAAAAAGATCATGGCATTGAGTAACATTACCTCTAATTTCAACCTGAATTACCTCGTTGGGGTTAGCTCTATTTTATTAGGCTTGCTTTTAAGTTACTCTTCAAAGTTTTCTTTTAAAGCTTTATTTGCCATTATTATTATACTCCCGCTATCTTTTATTGGTATATCTCAAGCTTTCGAACTTTTTCAATTTGAAAACAAATTTGAAATCACCGTAGACAAAGGTTTTTCTTCTCTTGCTAGTCTTATTGATCCAGAATATCAAGATATGCCTGAAGTCGTTTCTTATATCCAAACGGTTGAAACGGATACTGTTTTGAATCAAAAAGAGAAAGAAGAAAAGATGGAAGAGCTTCAAGAAAACATTAATAAACTTGAAGAAGACAAGGCAACATTAGAACAACTCAAAAAAGAGAATGAAAAATTTAAAGCACTTATTAAACAACAAGCGAAAGAATTAGCTGCTGTTGGTTGGTGTAAAAGTGCTATGGATACTAGTAGTCAAACAAAATCTTTTCAAGAAGCTGTTACAACTGATGAGCCTTGTGTTAGAGATTATGCATTAACCATTGTCAAAGATTTTCCAGGTAATTTTTATGATACAGAAAGAGGACTTCCTGGTAAAAGTGGAATGAATCAAATCTGTGCTTTAAACTTACATTTATTTAGCAACTGGAAATACATCAGTGACCCAACAGTATTGAGAGATGATTTTTATTCTAGAGCTGATCGAACAATAGCAATTGGACTTGCTGGTGATTGTGATGATTTTGCAGTATTAAACGCCGCTTGTGTTGAGTCAATTGGTGGAATTGCTCGTATAATGGGAGGACAATGCGATGGAGGTGGTCATGCTTGGTGTGAAGTACTTATTGGGACTGAAGCACATTATAATACAGCTGTTACTACTATTAGAAGTTTTTATAAAGACCCTAATAAGAAACTAACTCCTACAATTGATGAAAACGGACTCTATTGGCTAGTCTTAGATTGGAGAATTGGAGAATATACTTGTAATGATTTTGGTTTAGAACAACTCTATCCTAAAAATAAATTACAGTTAGTTAAATAATTGTTTTAGCAAAGTAAAGCTAGTATACAAAATTATTCCCACAGCTATACTGATTGCATAAAACTGATTTTGCGCTTTTTGTCCTTGATTGACTAATGTTTTAGCAGATATATAGTTATAATACAAAATTGGAACCAACAGCAAAAAAATCGCTCTCCCAGAAAATATCGAGGAATTGAATCGAATGTTCTCCTGTTTTTGAGCTATAGCCTTTAGTTGTTCTCCACGGCTGTTTAACTCTTCCTCAAAAATAATTCTGTCTCTTAATAAAACAGACTTATTTTGCGCAAGTGCATTAAGTGTTTGAGTTGATATGTTGATTAAGCTATTATTCATGTCAAAAAAAATAGACTTGTTCATCCACAAGTCTATTCTCTTCAATAATTATATACAATCATCACTTGCCTACCACTTCGCATCAGGATATTTATTATTTAGGTATTGAATATCCAATAAAATATACCCCATGTGATCTGTATGATGTCCATTCTTACCGTATTCTAAAGAATATACTGGCATTTCAGGTAAAGTTAGCGTTGCTTTTGTTAACACTTCTTCTACACGTTCATTCCATTTGTCCTGAACGGCTTTTAAGTCTACTCCTACTCCAACTTTTATCATTTCTTCATCTGTTTCATCCATAAAGAATAATTCGTCTTTATACATCCACAAGTGATTTAATGCTCCTTGAATTTTTATATGACTGACTTCAGTCCCATCTCCAAGACGATACATCCATTGTGTACTTCTTCTTAAATGGTAAGTAACTTCTTTTAAAGACTTTTGTGCCAAAGCAGCCAAAGTTTCATCTTTACTTTCAGCTAAGGCTTCCAAAAAGAAAAATTGATAAACATCAAACAAAAACTGTCTTGCCATAATATAAGCAAAATCTTCGTTGGGATATTCTACCAATTGTATATTGTAATATTCATGTTCTGCTCTTCTAAAAGCAAAATCATCAGCAGATTTAGTTCCATCCAAGTCAGCGACGTATTTATACACGCCTTCAGCTAAACCGATATGATCTAAACCTACATTCGTAATGGCTAAATCTTCTTCTAAAAAAGGTCCTTTACTAGAATATTCTCCTAGTCTATTCCCTAAAATCCAGCTATTATCAGCTATTCTTAAACTATATTTTTGTAAATGGTTCATTTTATTTTTAGACTTTAAGATTTTAAGACAAAAGACGTTAAGACTTCCGCTTATTCTTATTGATTCAATATTGTACTTCGACCAATAGTCTTATTTCTTGACTCTTCTGGTCTTCAGTCTAAACAACTATATATGCTTTGCTCCTTCTGGCATTACATAAAATGTAGGATGGCGATATGCTTTATCATTAGCAGGATCGAAAAAAGCACCTACATCTTCTGGTTGGCTAGCCACAATATCTTCTGCTTTTACCACCCATAATGCTGTTCCTTCTGAACGACGTGTATATAAGTCTCTAGCATTTTCCATTGCCATACTCTTGTCATAAGCATGAACTGCTCCTGCATGCCTAAATGGTTTCCCTGGTTTTGTTTGAACAAATACTTCCCAAACTGGTCCTTGATTATCTGTACTCATTTTTTTATTATTTAGATTCAAGATTAAAAGATTTAAGATAAAAGACAAATTAACTTTTTCTATACTCTAATCTTGTTACTTTTTCATTTATTATTAACTGCGTTCCTTTCGGTCAGGCTATCCGCTATATCTTTTTTGCAATTCTCAATACAATTTCATTTTTTCAAAATTAAACCACTCGAACCGACTAAAAAACTATCGTTTCTATCCTTAACGCATTTTTCTCAATTGGTCAATTAGCTAATTACCCTACTAATTCCATTTGTTTTTTACCATATGCAGCAGCAGCTTCTCTTACCCATGCTCCATCATCATGTGCTTTTTTATGGTGTTTTAAACGTTGCGCATTACATGGTCCGTTTCCTTTGATAACATTCCAAAATTCGTCCCAATCAATATCACTTGTTTTATAAGATCCATTCGGTAGTAACTCAACATTATCATCTGGAACCTTTAATCCAATTAATTCTGCTTGAGGAATTGTTTTATCAATAAACTGTTGACGTAAATCATCGTTCGATTCTAGTTTAATTCCCCATTTCATTGATTGACCAGAATTAGCAGATTCTTTATCATGAGGACCAAACATCATTAATGAAGGCCACCACCATCTATTTAATGCCTCTTGAGCCATTTGTTTTTGCTCAGGAGTCCCTTTAGCCATTTCAGCCATTATTTCATAACCTTGACGTTGATGGAAACTTTCTTCTTTACAAATTCTAACCATCGCTCTAGAATATGGTCCATAAGATGTTCGTTGTAAAGAGACTTGATTTACAATGGCAGCTCCGTCAACTAACCAACCAATAGCTCCCATATCTGCCCAAGTTGGAGATGGGTAGTTAAATACACTTGCATATTTTGCTTTCCCCTCATGTAACCACTGAATATATTGATCTCTTGAGACCCCTAAAGTTTCAGCAGCACAATATAAATACAAACCATGCCCTCCTTCATCTTGAATTTTGGCCATCAAAATTTTCTTAGCTCTTAAGCTAGGTGCTCTTGTAATCCAGTTTCCTTCAGGTTGCATTCCTATCACCTCAGAATGGGCATGTTGAGACATCTGACGCACTAATGTTTGTCTATATTTCTCTGGCATCCAATCTTTTGGTTCTATTTTTATCCCTGCATCAATTTTCGCTTGAAACTCTTCTAACTTTTTTTGATCTTCCATAATTTTATATAGTAGCTTTAGTGCCTTGAATATACTAAGAAGTTATCTAAAGTTGAAACGATACATTAAAAATTAACTCTTTTTGTATTCAATTTCACTTATATAGAACGCTTCTATTTATTTATCATTTTCAAATGAAGGAACATCAGTCAAAACTTCATATCCTTCTAAATTAGTTATTCCCCAATTATCAAATTCTTCTTTTGACCATAACTCAGGGAAGAATACCCTTTTTTGATATTTAGGATGCATATATTTTCTCCATGGGCTTCCGCCTGTTGCATCAGCATCTCCTAAATACTTTCCTGCTGCATTATAATGTGCCATCACCCAACTGACATTTACTGTATGGTCATAATGACGCATAGCATTTATTAAACCAATATCTTCTCTTACTTTTAGTGGCAATGATTTAAACTTGGTCCATAAGTTCGTTTGGTTATAATTACGCATTACACGTAACAACTTGACTTTATACTTATCTTCAAAAAACTGTAGTAATGGCGTTTTCTTATCTGAATTAGGTATTTTGCCTGCTGCTTGCCAATAAAGGTATTCAAAAGCATATTCAAACGGAGTATTTCTATCAATAATTTTTCTAAAACGATAGTCTATTAAGTTAATTAACTCTGTTGAACAAAACTCAATCATTCTATATTGAGCACTTTGGAATCCACTTGCAGGAGTTAACGTGTTCCTAAACTTCATATACTGCTCCACATCCATTCCATCTCCCATAATATCAAACGACTTTGATAACATATCAAAATAACGGCTAATACGCATGAGGTGTTTGGTAAATTTTTCAGCAGTTATTTCTTCTGCATTCGCAATTTGATCGATTTCCCAAATTACCATCTTAAATAGCAATTCATTGATTTGATGGTACATGATAAATACCATTTCATCTGGTTGATCAGTACGTTGAATCTGTAAACCTAATAAGGCATCTGTTTGGATATAATCCCAATACGTAATAGGGTTGCCATGCAACAAACCTTCTAACAATACATCTGGATTTATTCCTAAATCGTTGTATTTTTTATCAATCTGTTCCAATATTTCTTTTCTTTCCATTGTTCTTTGTGTGTAGTTTGTTTTATTTACAATGTTTATTTATTATGAATTCAATTATTCTTAAGGGATTTCAAAAAAGTCAAAAAAGTAGATAACAGCAGCTTGCTCTTTATCTACCCCTCTAGCAGAACCTATTATGCTTCCTCTTTTTCTAATATCTCCATTCGACTCAATTCTTCCCACAATACTCCCACTCTTCCTTACATCACCGTTCGATTCCACTCTTCCTACAATTGAACCATTTTTACGAATACTACCGTTCGATTCTATTCTACCTTTTATACTTCCACTCACACGTATTGAACCATTTGATTCAAATTTACCTTTGATACTCCCTCTAATACGTACAGCACCATCTGATTCGATTCTCCCAAAACTAGAACCTCCTTTTCTTAAGTCTTGAGCTAAACCAAAACTTGCTAAGCCTAAGAATAGCACTGCTAATGTTATTATATTTCTTAACTTCATAGTTTACCTGTTAATCAACCTCTTTTATTCCTATTTGCTCTCCATGAGAGAACATTTAATCAATACTTATTATTTTAAATTCTGTTCTTCTGTTTAAGTCATGTGCTTTATTTTGTAGTTCTTTTGTTGGTAATGCCAAGGTTTCTTCTTTTGAAATTAACAAAGCTGATTCACCTTTTCCTGATGACTTCAATCGAGATTCACTAATGCCTTTTGAAATTAAATAATACATTACACTTTCAGCTCTCCTTTTAGACAAAGCGTTATTAAACATTTCATTACCTCTTACATCTGTATGAACAACAATTTTTAACTTAAATTGATGTTTTTTTAAAAATAAAACTAATGAATCAAGTTGCTTTTTTCCTACTGAATGTAACCTCCCATCATAAAACCAAACATCCTCAACTAAAACACTCCCTGCTTCAAACACCGAATCTTCTAGTGTAAATGTTTTCGAATAATGTGCATCAAACTTAGCTTGTAATAAAGAATCGATATTGGTAGAATCTATTGTTTGAGCATAAGCATTTATAACCAATAAATTGGTTAGTAAAACAATGATACTCCATACTCTTTTCATCTTTTCAATATCAAATAATCCTTAGCTATTCTACTATCAACAGAAAAACAAATCAATGTGCAATGGGTATACTAAAAGTAAACACATTGCACATCATCTGAATTCAATTACAACGTTCCTCTATTCGCTTGCTCTCTTTCAATAGCTTCAAACAAAGCCTTGAAGTTACCTACTCCAAATGACTGTGCTCCTTTACGTTGTATAATTTCAAAAAACATTGTTGGACGATCTACAACTGGTTTGGTAAACAACTGCAACAGATATCCTTCATCATCTCTATCAATCAATATCCCATGCTTTTTTAAGACTTCTACATCTTCATCAATGTCACCTACACGCTCCAATAAATCATCGTAATAAGTATCTGGAACATATAAAAATTCTACACCTCTGTCACGCATTGCAGATACAGTTGCTACAATATCATTTGTTGCTACTGCAATGTGTTGTACACCAGCTCCATTATAAAAATCAATATATTCTTCTATTTGTGATTTCTTTTTCCCTTCTGCTGGTTCATTAATTGGAAACTTAATTCGTCCATTACCATTACTCATTACCTTACTCATTAGCGCAGTATAATCAGTTGAGATATCATCATCAGTAAAAGACACGATTTGTGCAAACCCCATTACTTCTTTGTAGAAGTTGCACCATGTCATCATCTCATTCCAGTCTACATTTCCTACCATATGATCAACATATCTCAACCCTACAGGCTCTGGATTGTAATGCGATTCCCATTTTTGATATCCTGGTAAGAATATACCATTGTAATTCTTACGCTCTACAAAAATATGAACTGTTTCTCCGTAAGTATGGATTCCCGAACGTACTACCCAACCATTTTCATCTTCTTCTCTGGTTGGTTCTAGATATGGCTTAGCTCCTCTTTTAGTTGTTTCTTCAAACGCCTTAGTAGCATCTTCTACCCAAAGTGCTACAACTTTAACTCCATCACCATGTTTATTGATGTGTTCATTAATCACACCTCCCTCATCTAATGGAGTTGTTAACACTAAACGGATCTTATCTTGCTTTAAAACATAAGAGACTCTATCAGTTAAACCTGTTTCTAAACCTGCAAATGCCTCAGATTGAAATCCAAATGCTGTTTTATAAAAATGCGCCGACTGCTTTGCATTCCCGACATATAATTCAATATAATCTGTTCCTAATAACGGTAAAAAGTCTTCTGCTTCATCGAATAATTTTTCTAAACCGTAAGTTACGTTCTGTATGTTTTTTAAGTTTTTTATTTCTGCTGCCATGTTTATCAATTAGAGAATTAGCTAATTAGCTAATTGGTTATTTTTTTCTATTTCTTATTTTTTGATGAACTGATTATGCTATTTAATATTTTAATAATTGAAATTAGTTTTTCAATCAAAAAGGTAGTATCAGGATAAGTTTCAATTTCATTACAGAGATACAACCAATATTCAAGTTCATCAGCCTCTTTTAGTGCTACTTTAATTTTATGTATAAAATCTTTTTTACTTTCGGCATTTTGAGATTCTTTAACATTAGCTCCTATTGATGTTCCACTACGTAAAATTTGTTTCGCTATTACAGACTTATTTAAATATTCAAGTTTTTCTGAATACAACACAATGTCTACTGCAAACTCAAAAGTAAGTTTAAGAATAATATTATCTCTATACTTAGGATTATCAGTGAATTTCATCAATTATCTCATCATCTCATTAGCTTATTAGCTCATTAATCATCAATCATCAACCATCCAACTCTTGTAGTAATCTTCTGTTTCTAGTTTTAAAGCTTCTTCAGTGATCATAACTGGTGCGAATGGATCTATCATTACTGCTAGTTCTTCAGTTTTTACTTTTCCAATTGAGCGTTCAATTGCTCCTGGATGTGGACCGTGAGGTATTCCTCCCGGATGTAATGTAAATTGTCCTTTCCCTATATTATTTCTGCTCATAAAATCTCCGTCTACATAATATAAGATTTCTTCAGAATCAATATTACTATGGTGATAAGGAGCTGGAATAGCTTTTGGATGATAATCGTACAACCTAGGAACGAATGAACACACCACAAAACCTCTTGCTTCCCACTGTTGGTGAACAGGTGGTGGTTGATGTATTCTTCCTGTAATTGGCTCAAAGTCATGGATTGAAAATGCGTAAGGATAATTAAATCCATCCCATCCAACTACATCAAATGGGTGATTCCCATAAGTATATTCCCAAAGAACACCTTGTTTTTTGATCTTTACCTTAAACTCACCTTTTTCATCATGTGTTTCTAAATTTTGTGGCAATTTATAGTCACGTTCACAAAATGGCGAATGCTCCAAGAATTGTCCAAATTCATTTCGATAACGCTTTGGCGAATATATTGGGCTAAATGACTCGATGTATAATAAACGGTTATCCTCACCATCAAATTCTAGTTGATAGATTGTCCCCCTTGGAATGATAATATAATCCCCATATTCAAATGGTATATTTCCATAAGATGATTTGAATGTTCCTGAGCCTTTATGCACAAATAACATTTCATCAGCATCCCCATTCTTATAAAAATATCCATCAGAAAACTCTTTTGGAGCTGCAATTCCAATGTGTAAATCATTATTGACAAATAAGGTCTTACGACTCTCTATATAATCAGCTTCTTGTGGCAAAGAAAAACCTTGCAAACTTAAAGCTTTCATATTTTTTTCTATCGCAATTTTAGGCGATACATCTTTTACCTTTTTCACCTCAGTAACTACTGTTGGTGGGTGGATATGATACAGTAGAGAAGACATTCCTGAAAACCCTTCAGTACCAAATAATTCCTCTTGATACAAACTTCCATCTTCTTTTTCGAAAGTTATGTGTCTTTTAGGTGGAATTTTACCTAACGAATGATAACGTGGCATGTAAAATTTATTTAAGTATGTGTAATGTAAAAGCGTATTTACTACGCAAGAAAGTCAATGTAAAATCAGAACTGGATCATTCTGGATTTCTTTTCAATTCGATTTGTTTATTAAAACAATATTTCGAAACCATTTTCATTTGACTCATTAGTTTTAAGACAGCTAAATATACGAAAAACAATTTTACTTAAACTGATATTCCTCAGCTTTTTTAACTATTCTTTTTTTCACTTCCTTTACCTTATAGTCAGCACTTTAAGCAAAAAGGCTCTATTTCTATAGTGTAGAAATAGAGCCTTTTTAAAACCTAAAAGTAATTGAATTACATTTTTTTGACATAATCTGTTATGATGACCACAGTTTGTCCATCTACTTTTCCTTCAATATATTTTGAATTATCTCTATCTAAAGCTATTCTCCTTACAGCTGTTCCTCTTTTTGCTGTAAACCCTCCTCCTTTTACTTTGAGGTCTTTGATTAACACCACTGAATCTCCTGCACTTAAGACGACTCCATTGACGTCTTTATGAATAACCTTATCTTCATCTGACAGATGCTCTCCTGTAGCTTTTGCCCATTCTAAAACATCTTCTTCAATATAGAACATATCCAACAAGTCTTGCGGCCACCCTTCAGCTTTTAATCTTGTTAACATTCTCCATGCCAAAACTTTTACTGCATCCACCTCACTCCACATCGAATCGTTCAAACACCTCCAATGGTTCGGATCCATTGCTGTTTTCTTTTCTATTTGATCAATACATGTTTGACTGATATAGACAGTATCTTTTTCAGTACCTTCTGGCTTTGGTTGCACACTGTAAACGGCTAAATTTTCTTCACTCCCAGACAATTCACATTTATTCCCACTTCTTTTTTGTAATTTTTTTTCTAAACTCATTGCTCTTCCTTTTGTAAATAAAAAAGCCTTTCTAAGTCAATAGAAAGGCTTTTTTAAGCTCATAGTGATTAATATAAACCGTTTTTCTTTAGCAGTTTTAATTGCTTCTTACGATTCTTTAATACTTTCTTTTCTTTCGTTTTTACTAAAGTCATTTCATCAACCAAATGCTTCGCTCCAGCGTATTTATCTATAATAAACAATACATAACGAATATCACAAGAAATGGTTCTTTGAATATTAGGTTCAAAGTAGATATCTCCACTCATAGCTTCCCAGTTTCCATCGAAAGCTGTTCCTATCAATTCACCTTTAGCGTTAATTACTGGACTACCTGAGTTACCTCCTGTAATGTCATTATTCGACAAAAATGCGACATGTAATTCTCCATTTTCTGCATACTGACCATAATCTTTAGCATTATACAAATCAACCAATTTTTGAGGAACGTAGAATTCGTGATCTTTATTTGTAGTGTGGGCATCTTTTTCCATTACCCCTTTTAAAGTTGTGTACAACTCATATTTTACCCCGTCTTTTGGTTCATAAGACAATACATTTCCATAAGTAACACGCATTGTTGAATTAGCATCAGGAGCATACGCTTTTTCTGGGTTCATTTTTCTTACCCCATCAATAAACAAACGTTTTCCCTCATCAATTTTTTCAACTAATGTTTGTTGTGGCATTGCAATGGTTTCATAATACATTTCAACAAAGCTTGAAGTCAACCAATATGCTTTATCAGCTTCTATTGTTTTAATTGATACCCCTTCTAACCAATTTTCTAATTTTTGTTTTGAAGTAAATGGTGAGCTTGCAAAATAATCTTTCGCTAACTTTTTAAAGTTATTATTATACTCATCAGCTAATTTAACTAAAGCAGCTGGGTGAAATTTCTTATCAATATCTTCAAAATAAACTCTTAACATTGCTGCTAATAGTTTTTCATCAATTTCAGCATTGTAATCTTTAAAATAAGCTTCTGACTTTGCTAAAATTTCTTGTTTAGCTTCAGCTGCTGCTTCTTTATTTTCTTCTGAAAGTGCTTGATGTAATTTAGAACGTGAATTTAAATTTCCAAAGGCAAAACTTAACACTTCAGGTCCCTGCATAATTGCTTCTCCAAAGTAAACTTGCGGTAATACATATTCTTGTCCTTCTTTATAAAACGCTTCAATTAAATCAAGTGCCTTTCCATATTTCTTTTGATTGGCTTCATCTTTTGCTGCCCAAGCTTTAAATTCATTTTCTAAAGCCAGTTTTTTATCGTGTACATTGTTTTTAACTAATTGTTGAGATTGTCCCAAGAAATACTTCCAATAATTACTTACATGCGCATGTTTAGAAGCATACTGAATTCTAATCTTTTGAGATGAATTCATTCCTTCTTCCATGATGTCTAATTTCATTCTTCTAACTTTCACTCTAGCAGGTTGCTCAATATCAACAGCCTCTTTTACCCCATAGGAAGTTAAATAGCGATCAGTACTTCCAGGATACCCCAAAATCATGGCAAAATCTCCTTCTCCAACACCATCCAATGACACTGGTAAATGATGTTTAGGCTCATAAGGTTTGTTGTCTTTAGCATAAGCTGATGGAGCATTATCTTTATTGGCATAAACTCTAAACATAGAGAAATCTCCTGTATGTCTAGGCCACATCCAATTATCAGTATCACCTCCAAATTTACCAACAGATGCTGGTGGCGCACCAACTAAACGTACATCTTCGAAAATATTATACTTAAACATATAGTACTCATTCCCGTTGTAAAAATCTTTAATCTGAATTTTTTGATTTCCTTTTTTACTTTCTTCTGCTTGTATTGCTTTGATATTCTTATCAACTAGAATCGCTCTCTCCTGATTGGTCATTTCATCAGTTACACCTTCTAATACTCGAGCTGTAACATCATCCATACGATCTAAAAACCATACTGATAAATCTGGAATTGGAATCTCTTCACCTTTATTCATTGCCCAGAAACCATCTCTTAAATAATCGTGCTCTGTAGTACTATTTTGTTGAATAGCATCGAAACCACAGTGATGGTTGGTTAACATTAACCCTTCTTTTGAGATAATTTCTCCCGTACAAAATCCTCCACCTAATGCTACAATAGCATCTTTTAAGCTGGAATTATTGACCGAATAAATTTCTTCTGGTGTTAATTTTAATCCATGTTTTTTAATGTCTACCCCATTTAACCTTTTGATCAAAAGTGGTAACCACATTCCTTCATCTGCTCGAACTGAATAAATTCCAGTACCAAAAACAAATGCTAATACTAATAAAAAATTCTTTTTCATTGTGCCTTGTTTATAATTTTAGATGTGCAAAGTTAACAAAATTTTAAGATATTACTGGAGGTATTCTATCGTCCCGTTTTTTTTTAACAAATCAACCTAAATAATTGTATTTATCTATAAAATCATCAATTTTGATGAGTTTAAAAGGCCTGATTTCACTTAGTTTTGGTTCATATTCATGCTAAAAACAAAAAATATGAAAATCACCTTTACATTTATTTTAACACTTGGATTTACCTTATTATATGGCCAACAAATCCCTACTAAAGATCGTGCATTAAAAGACATCAAACTCAAGACTGAAAGTATAGAAAAACAACTTGAGTTTTTTGGAGTTCAATCTGGATTAGAAGCTATTAAAATCGAACATTCAGGAGGACCTTATCGTAAGTACTCAACTGGAGCAAGAACTTTTTATTATGATCATGTGGCTGACTTTGATGCTGCCTATCATAAATTTACATTAACAACACCTCAATACCCTAATGGTGATCAATTTACTTTCGATCTTATTATTAGTTATAACAGTTATCACTATTTACATTCTGGCTACCGAAAGAGTTTAGGAAAATACAAGTTAAATATTGCCACAATTAGTGTTAAGAGCTATAAGGGAAAAGAACTTACTACTACACAATTAATTGAAAAACTCAATGATTTATCCAAAGAACAAGGAAAAGCCTTTGAAGTGGACAATAAATATCATTTTACACAAATTGAAACAATAGGTTTTGAACGAAAAGAGCAACGAATTCGTCAAGGAGTAACTTATTATGAATATGAAATTAAGATAAAAGGTAAAGGAGCTAAATACGAATCTAGCGCAGGAGATTATATTGAGTATGAAATTAGAGAGACAGCAGATATAACAGCATATTATACTGCTGATATTGGTTTAATTAATGGGAAATGGAAGTTTACAGACTACTCCTTAAAACAAGATTTTAACAAAATTGAGGTTACCAATGTAGAAAAAGATCCTAACGTACCAGCCTATCAATCTCTACGAAATTTATCGCTAAAAGAAATATTAGCTGGCCCTCAAATTTCGAAAGAGATCTCTGTATACAGTATTAAGTATATGAATGACTTAAAAAGTTTAGTGTTGTTACGTTTAACCCAAGTTCCCAAAGAAGAGTTTATTAAAGGAGAACTATTAACTACGCTATTCTCTACTGAAGCTGGCCAATCTGCTTTTAATCAATTTTACAATTTAAAACAAACTATGAAAGATTATTATTTGGATTCTGTTCAACTTGGTTTCGCCTCAAACAGAACTCAAATTGAAAAAGGGGGACAAGGACAATTTTCGGTTTCATATCGTGTAAAGAGAACTGCTTCAAAAGACTTATTTAAGAAAGCAAAAGCTAATGGAGCTAGTAAAGAACAATTAAATATCATCAAATATCCTGCACAAGGTTATTATAACCTTAGTATTGACTTAAAAGTGGAGAACGGTAAAATACTCATTGATGATGTTATTAGTCCTAATGGGGCAAACCAAATCAAATACAAAAATGGAGGTAGTACTAGGAGTCACCCTATTACTATTGTAGAATAGACCCAAAAAGAGCTACCCTTTTCTATGGTAGCTCTTTTTTCACTTAGGTCTATCTCTCTAAATGACTATACTCCTACTCCTTAATAAACTTAACAGTTGCTATTTTTTGTTGGGTTTTTATTTGAACAAAATAAACTCCTGCTTTCCATTCATTAACAGTTATTACCTGAGTATCATTAAGTTCACCTGAGGTTATTAATTTTCCATCGATTGAATAGATTGTATAAATAACTGTTTTTTCTAATGGGTGTTCAAGCTTTAATGTCAACTCACTTTGAACAGGATTAGGATACACCATCAGTGAGTTCTTAATATTATTCTCTTCAATTGCAACCGTACTTAATGCCATCTGAAGTGCTGCTGTAGCGGTTACTTTCCCCATTCCCCACTCGGTACTTCCAGGAGCTGTGATCACTCCTGTTCTGTTATCTTGTCTGGCTGTTAACCTCAACATATTTCTAACATCTGCAGGAGCAATTAAAGGGTTTGCTTCTAGCATTAACGCCACAACTCCAGCAGTTGCTGGTGAAGACATGGATGTTCCAGAAAATGCGGCAAAGTGATACGTTCTTCCATTAAAACTGGTATTTGCTACTGAAGAGAACGCTCTTGTTGTATAAGAATTGATAGAGGAAACTACTCCTACTCCTGGTGCAGAAACATCTGGTTTAATTCGTTCATCATAGGTAGGACCCTCACTTGAAAATGTAGCTAAAACACCTGGATAAATGGAACCTGACCCTGTAACATTTTCTGAACGATGTGCCGCCACAGTTATAGCACTCTCTGTACAAGCTGGTTCTCCCAAACTATAATGAGCATCTCCTCCTACTCCATTTTGTCCGAATGTATAAAATGGCATTCCCCAATTCCCAACTCCGGTTGTTAATTCTACAACATTCCAGTAATGCACCGTTCCTGTTGCTGCAAAAGAGTTCAACACTACTTTATAATTAGAATTGGTATTTTTTACACGTAATCGAACGTGAGGCCTTTGATTTTGTGGATGTATGTGATCAATAGTATAGTTATAAAATATTGTATCATTCCCTATCACTATGATAGAGTCATGATACCCAGCGTTTAACTGAGTGTTGTAGACATCAGTAGCACCAATCAATGTATTCGTTCCATCATACACCTCCAATTTTACATTAAATTCATGATTCTGTTCTCCCCACATTGAGATACTTTGCCCCCACATTGCTGGATGGGCATTATACCCATAAAAACTAATTCTTGATGTTATAGTATCGTTATTAAATTCTTTTTTTATGTGTAAATCAACATCTCCATTATTCCCCGCAGAAGTTACAAAGACAACCCCTTGACTACTTAACGTATTGATCGCTTGACTAATTAGAGAAGTCCCATCCATAGTCCCTAAATAATAGAGTCCCCAACTCATATTAATGACCAGTCTTTTACTATCCTGATCTGCAATATTTTTCATCCAATTAAACGCATCAATAACTGACCCGACATCTAATTGTACAGAATTAAAAAGGTATTCTGCTTCAAATGCTACTCCTCTATACCCTATACCAGCTCCACTTCCTCCGGCAATTCCAGCAACATGACTTCCATGCGTAGCATAATCATAGTAATAACTTGCTGTATCAGAATTTGCTGCATCTAATGCTGCTGGTGTCACATACTCAACTCCATATCCCATAGCTGGTTGATTTCCTTCAATTTTAAAGTGATCCCAGGCAGCTCTTACTCTAGAAGTTGTCAAAGTAGTATCCATAAACATGGGATGATCATAGTCAAATCCCCAATCTGTAATTCCTATCAATACATTTTTACCTGTATACCCTTGAGGCATATTTATTCCCTGCCAGACACTATCTACTCGTAAATCTGCTGTCATTTTTTTATTCAAAGGCTGAATACGATCTGCTATGGACAAAAATAATACATTCTTATAGGTAGTATAACGCTCAATATTAGTCAAGGGAATTTTGATGGTTACCACATCACCTATTCTACTGCCCAAAAAAGCGTTTTTATTTAAATCTTCTTCTTTAAAACCAACATTAACCTTAGCAACAGTTGATAGACAATATTCTCCGTTAACTTTATAAATAGGTAGTTTTGCAAAATGCTTTTTTATATTTTGCTCAGTTGGAGTATTTTCTTTATAAAAATTGGATAGCTCCTCTAAATTATAAGTTGTTTCGGCACTTAAATTCAGTTGCCCTAATGCAAGAAAAGAGCTTCCAATAGCTATGAGTAACAAGACAAAGTTTTTCATTTTATAGTATTTCCTAATTTATTAGACTCTAAAAATACAAAAATTACAAACTTCCTAAAGAAGGAGTTTTAAACAAAAAAGCCTTCTGCTCAAGATTGAACAAAAGGCTTTACATCTTTTAATTAGAGCTATTTACCCAAATAAACCTCCTAGCATTCCTTTGGCTTTGTCCATGATATCATCTGTTCCTCCAAACATTGAAGCAATACTTGAAGTATCTGAAGCAGGTGTTTCTTCATTTTTATTCGTAATCATTGATAAAATCTTTGGAATAATCGCACTTGCTACTGTTTTTGCCATTCCTTCACTTAACCCTAACTTTGTTCCTAATTTCCCAATAAAGTTTGAGGTCAAATCATTTTGTAAAGAATTTGCAGAGGATGAGTTTTCTCTTTTAGAAAATAGATTCATTACAGTATCCATAGCTCCTGAAGCTAATTGTTTACTCATCACTTCTTTAGCTGATTCTCCAGCTAAATTTGCTACATCACCAGCTTTAGATGCGTCTAATCCTACTTTCTCTAATAAATCTCCTGGGATTTGATCTTTTAACCCTCCTAATATTGAATCTAACATGTTTTCGTTTTTATGTATTTAATGTTGTTAAAATAATTTTTGTGGAATATACACTTTTTATGCATCATTATAAAAAAATATTTTTCTGTTTAACACCATTTTAACGACCTTTACTTTTTTATGAAAAGATTATTACTTTATACATTATTGTTTGCTCATTCATTCATTCTTGCGCAAGATTATGGATTTGTTGTTCGGGGTAAAATTATTGACAACAACCTAATGCCTATTCCTGATGTAAAAATTAACACCAGCTCGAATCAAACGACAATTCGTTCCAATGAAAAAGGTGAATTTAAACTTAAAATCAATTACCCAAATGATCGCTACATTGTATTCAACCACGTTGGTTATATCAATGACACCCTGTTCTTTTCAGCAAGAAAAGCGAAAAAATACGCGAAGAAAGGTGAGGTAAAGCTCTCCATCAAATTAAGTGAGTTAGTTTTTAAAGAAGTTATTGTTACAGCAACAAGAGTTGATACCGTATACGGGAACCCGCTCTTCTCTATTCAGGATTATATGCTATTGGAAGATGATCAACTTTTGTTACTTACTTACAGTAAAAGCTTAAAAAAAGATGGGAAACTCATCTTAACAGATGCTCAACAACAAATAATTACAGAATATACCATTCCTGATCAGCCACGCTACCTTTACAAGGATTATGCTGGTACTTATTTTTTGGTTTGTACTGCCCATGTCTATCATATTCGAATTCATCGACAACAAATTAAATTAACTCCAATTCTAAAAGAAGATTTCTATGGGTTTTACCAACGAATTATCGACACTATACAGGACGATTTTTACTATTCTAACTTTTCAGAAAATTATCCAGCTGTAGATTTTTTAGTTACCAATCGTACAGACTCTGCCCATCATAAATTATGTAGTGTTCAAGATGATTTTATGATGGAACTTTATCGTGCCCAATATAAGTACGTTAGTGGACGAGAGAAACTCTGGGCTTATAGAAAAGAACAAGAAACAGGGATTGATAAAGAAATATGGATTGGAGCTGCTTCTTTTACGCAAGACTTTTTATATAAACCTGTATATGCTCCGTTATTTATCAGAGAAGATACTGTACTCATTTTTGATCAATACAAAAACTATATCTTTAAGTTCGATAGTGATCATGATCTTGTTGACTCTATCCCGTTTCAATTAAAGATAAAAGGAAGTAAAGAAAAATGGGAACAACCACTTATTAAAGACCAAACAACGCAAGATATCTATGCACTCTACAACAAAGGTGGTTATTACTACTTAAAACAATTTGACTTAAATACAGGTAAGACTATTCAGACATTAAAATTGAGTAATCGCTATGTAGATCAACTTACCATAAAAGACAATTATGTTTATTATATCTATCGCCCTTTTGAATCTTTACAAAAGAAATATTTATATCGTGAGGAGCTTGTCAGGTAATAATTTTAGAATTACCTCCCAAAAGAATCATAATACGTCTCTGCATGTTGCTCATATCTCTTGATTAACTCAATATTCTTTAATTCAACAGCTGTTAATTCCTTGGATACATCTGTTGAAAATGGAATATACCAATCGACATAAGCATCAAATATATTTCTGATTTTTCGATTTTTAAATGAGTACCCATGACGAGCATAAATCGTATTTCTAATAATCTCTAAATCTGTTTTATATAAATTTTCAACCTCTTCTTTTGTCAACAACTTTGTAGAAGCATTGATGTTAGAAGATGCTTCTGTTAATGTTTCAACAACTTCATCAATGTAATAATCCTCTCCCTCTTCATCTAAAACTTTCCCCTCTTTTGTTTTCCCATACTCATATAAATTAAACCATCCTACTTCTAACATCAAATCAGGATTATACTCGAATACTTTATTCGTTAACTCAAACTCCCTAACTGGGACTTTTAATTGACTGTTATTAGCATACCATTTCCCCGATAATTCAGTCTCTTTTAAATCCATTATAAACCTACCATCATATTGATCATCACCTGGTTCATTTACATCAATACTCAAAAATCCATCTCGAATTTTTACCTCTCCTGAAAAAGGTCTTAAGTTACCTGCTACTACGGAATGACCATAGATTAACGTATCTCCTACAATTGAGTCAAATTGAATGGTTATTTTATTTGAACGCATCCCTCCTTTTTCATAGTCAAAATCTAACGCTTCAAATTGACCAACATAACATTCATTTTTTGCATTTAAAGTCAAACTTTGCTTCTCCTTTTCAGGCTCTAGCTCTGCTTCTTGAATATTTTCAGAGCTCATTCTTTTAACATCTTCAACTTTAGAATTGTCTTCCTTACTCGTTTTCGAATGAGTTGTACTACTTTCTTCTTGTGTCGCTGTTGAACAACTAGCCAATAGTATTATTCCTATACATCCAACTTTAATTAATCTATTTTTCATTTTTTCTTCTTTTGTAAATGATATATTCTGCTATAATAAGATTTAACACCCAACCTAACCAAGCTACTATCATATAGGTATCCATTGGTCGGGTATGAAAAATAGCCACAATTATATATTTCCATGCTCTCAATGTAATTGCTGATAAAGCTAAAGAAAAACTTCTTATCATCCATTCTTTATGCTGAATCAACTGCCTTTTTCTAATGCTAACTACTGCTTTTATTGTAAAATATATCCATAAAATTGCCAACAAGCAAAATGCAATTTGAGATGAAAGTCCTCCGTTGGCATAAACTCCAATAATCAGTCCTGATGGGCCTGCTAACAAAACGGTTACAGCTACATAGATCCACCCCATAGTTCTATGAATTTTCGGCTTTTGAGTATAGATAAAATGACTAAACTGTGTATATCCAGCCAATAAGACTAATAAAGATGTAAATACATGTACAAAAAATGCAATGCGATAATGTTGCATCTGAATGTAATCCTGTTTGATTCTTAAAAAAGCAACATCTGTATCTACAGGAATATATTGCAAGGTTATTTTTAATAGTAGAAAACAAAAGAAACTGTATACTATTAACAACACTATTGAAAATATATTCCTCATTGATTATCCCTTCTTTAAAACGGAAAACTTATTTTAAATCTGTAATTTTAGACTGTTAATATAATAATATTCACCATTTAATCAACTGCTGTAAAATATGTCAATGCACGAAATTGAAGGTTTAGCTGAAGACAGTATTCGTTTTATTAGTAACCTAAAAGAAATTACGCCACAACAAAAAAGAACATTCTTTTTGAACATTTATAACTGGCAAGCTATTTTCGACACTAGCTATACTCATTTTAGGGTAAAAGAGTTTTTAGAAAAACAGAATTTTTTATTGACTTTATCTTTAACTGATTTTCAAAGGTTTCGAACGCTTAAAACAAATGAACTTTTAAAAATTGAAACGGAAGGTTACGCCTGGATTAAGGGGCCAAATACAGCAGAAGATGTTTATGCCGATTGGAATAATGGAGTTCCTCTTTTCTATTTTGATTACGGCAGTTCAACTTGGAGTTATTTAATTGAAAAACAATATCTTCAAGATGATTCACCTGTAGAAACATGGGACACTATTGAATTGACTCATCGTATAGTCAAGTTAGCTATTGAAGCCGATAAAAAAACATTAGCATTTGAATGGTACGCAGCTTTTGTCAATTGTATCCATGAAGAGTATATCGATTATCCTACGTCCTTTACTACTTTTCTTGCCCATCCATTATTAATTGAGTTAAAAGAAAGTATTTTTGAAGCAGGCTTTAGTAAATATAGATGTTATGATAACCTACTAGAAAAACCAACTTGGAATGATTTAAAGGAGGACTTAAACGAAGAAGAAGACCTTTATTACTCACTCAAATATCTTACTAATGGCCGCATTACCAAAGAAAAAGCCTTAAAAAACTATGAACAACATCTAAAAACACCCAAACAACCAATAAATGTTATTAGAGATGGATTAGCTCCTTTTTTTAATCACAATGAGTGGACTTTAGCGGAACATGAAGATGAAAACTATTGCTATTGGACGTGGTATAAAGACCTTAATCCTGAATTGGGTGAACACGATTCCAGCTTTAAACGTTATGTCTTTTCTTTTGAATACCATCGTAAAGACGCTTTCTTATTTGTTCTTCAAGGGATCCAAATGGGGAAATTTTTAAAATGGCAAAATGCTTCTCCCAATCATATGGAGTATGCTTGGCATTTTAGGCAAACTTTTAACGCATCCTTACCAGGCGAAGTATTGGATCAAAATAAATTTATCAATGATTGGGGAGCTTGGCATATCCCATTAAAAAAGAAGCTTCCTTTTATCAATAAACGTATACAAGACCTCACCTATAACCTAGAGCAATACTGGAGCGTTTACTTTGATTACATTACCAATTTATTCAATGACAATTCCTACTTCAAACAAGATATTGATTCCTTAATTGATTTATCCATTAATGGTGATGAAAACGGTTTTATTCCCAAACACATCGCTTTTGATAGTCCATTGAGTATCTATTTTGCTTTTATTTTTCGAGCAATAGAAAACGACGACAAAAAATTGAGAGACGATACTTTACAAAAAGCTAAAGCATACCTCATAGACAGAGATAATTTGTTAACTAAAATTTTCTTACCCCAAATTAAACAGCTCGAAAGAAATGAGTCTATAAATTATCCATTACATATTCATCATCCTTCTTTAAAACATTTAAAACAACAGTATGAGCAAGAACAGTGATTGATAAGCTATTATACTTCAGGTGGCAGGTATTTAAAAAAATAAATCTTTATCCCTTTATTTTCTACTGTAGTATAGAGTTCAAAGCCAGCTTTTAAATAAAAATTAACCAACTCCTCTTTAGCTGTTTCTAGTAAGAGTGGAATTTTATTCGTTTGACTTTTCTTTACGATATAATTTCTAGCTTCAAACAAACCATCCAAACGATGATAATCGTTAGCTTGTGCCAAATACCAGGCGTAATAGTAATCATTAACTTTTAATCGGTTGGCTTTAATTAGCTTTTCTTCTTGTAGAATATCGATAATGAGTGCTGGCTTAATGGTAAAGATTAGCCTTAGATACAACACAAAAGACTTCAACGATTTTACCTTACTTGTTCGATAGTACAATAAGACTGTTTTTTGGTTACTAGCTACAAATACCCCTTTACTTTGTTTAGCAACCTCATAGGCATAATCTATTAAACGACTATACCTGACTTTAAAACCAGGCTTTTTATCATTGAATAACTTTTGAATACGAGGATGATCGTGAAAAACATCCTTAATGATATTTTTTATATCGTGGTCTTGCATCAATACAAAATCCTTTGACTACCCTCCTATTTTATTTAATTGATACTTAAAGTAACGCATTCCATTTTTAGGTGGCAATTGAACCGAAATTAAGGCACCTTCACGTTTTAAAGATAATTCAATTCGTTCGCCTTTGAAATAAAGCAACCATTCTGATAAATTGCCCTCTAATGGGAAATTATTAATTGCATATATTTTGTCTTGACGTAACAATCCTGCGTTATAAGCAGCAGAATTTTCAAGAACATCTGTTACAACCATTGTTCCGTGCTTGGTTTGTAATTTCAATCCATAATTTTCAGCTTCATTTTCCGAATTCACAATATCAAATTGTATCCCTCTATATTTTAATGCTTTATTGATATAAGGGGAGAATTTATTGGTACCGTATATTAAATCATCAAAAATATCATCAAAAGATACACCAGAAAACTCTTCTAACAACCCTTTGTACTGTTCTTCTGAATACCCTTTTTCTTGATTCGTTTGTTCATATAATTTACGCATAGCATCATGCAAAGTATATTTTCCATTAGAAGCTTCTCTAATTCGCATATCACAAACCATTGCCGTTAATGCACCCTCTACATAAATTGATGTCTTTCTTGATGGAATTCCTTGTTCATAACCATCCAACCAAGTATCAAAAGATGATTCAGCTACGCTATAGTGATTCCTTGCTCCATTATGAAAATGACGTGTTAAATACGCTTCTACTTCTTTTTGATACTGTTGCTCATCAAAAACACCACTTTCTAGTAATATTAAATCTCCCATGTAGGTTGTTACCCCTTCGGTAACATATCCAGAACGCGTGTAGTTTTCTTGTTTATAATCGTACGGAAATAAGCCATCAGGTCTAATTGCTTTAACATTCCATGTATGATACAATTCATGAGAACTGACTCCTAACAATTCTGTATAAAAACTTTCAAACACAGCATAACTTGGCCCCAAAGCTATTACAGTACTTTTTTGGTGCTCTACTCCATGGTAATATTTATACGGCATGATTTGGAACAGAAAATGAAATTCATCTACAGGAAACCCTCCAAATGCATCAATCTGATATTGTGTGAATTTTGTAAAATCATTAATTAAACGTTCCCAGTCTGGACGTACTTCTCCTTGAAACCAAATATGAAAAGGTATTCCCGCCACTTCGTACTCACCATGTTGTAAACTATCTGAAACGATAAATGGAGAATCAGCTAACTCATGGAAATCTTCAGCTTCATATAAATCTTCTCCCACCTTTTTTAAACTCGTTGCAACTTGATGATCTACAGGATATTTAATCTCAACCAACCTTTTAGAACTTAAATCTGTAGGTTCATAAATACAACAATTTACAGGGTTAACATACAGTTGATTATCATCTAAAAATGTTGAACCTGCATTTAAATCAGCTGCATAATACAAGTATTGTACACGAACTAAATCAACTTCTTTACATTCTACTTTCCAACTATCGATAGTTACTTTATAAGTGTTTAAGGTTTTTCCTTCGGATGAATAAGCTGCAAAATCTCTTACATTCTTAGCAAAATTTCCTAACTCATAACGCCCTGGTCTCCATGCTGGCAATTGTAATACAACTTCTTCTTTTTGAGTTGTATTGATTTCTACATCGATTGTTATAAAATGGTGATGGGGCTGTTGGTATGAGAATGTATATTTCATCTTGCTTTTATTATTTTGAGATTCCTCAAATATAAAAACAATCTACCAATGAAATAATTGAAAGACAATCATTATATTCACAATGTATTTATGAAATCATTTTTAATCTTCTTTTCTATATTCTTATCTTTATGTTCTTGTGAAGTAGCACCTTTGGCTAAAGAACTCATAAAAAGAAATAATGAAGTTAATACATTTACTCCTTCTGAACTTTCAGATACAGTCAAAAAAATACATAAGGATTTAAAAGACAAAAAATGTAAAGACTGCCACAAATGAACTATTTAGCACACATAGCGCTTTCAGGAAAAAACACCAATATTATGTTGGGGAATTTTATTGGTGATTTTGTCAAAGGAGATGATTTTCATCAATACCCTCAAGACTTTCAGACGGGGATTTTATTGCATCGTTCTATTGATTCTTTTACAGATAGTCATCCAATTGCCTTACAAAGTAAACGACGTTTTTATGAAAATTTTCCTAAGGTTGGTGGGATTATCACTGATATTATTTACGATTATTTTCTGTGCCAAAATTGGGACAGTTTTTATGCTATTGATTTAGATAAATTTATTACACAAACGTATAAAACCCTAGATCAGAACCAACATCACTTACATAAGAATATGCAATACCTCTATAGTCATTTAACACAAAATGATTGGTTTAGAAGATATCAAACTCAAGAAGGAACAGCGCTTTCTCTAACACAAATTGGAGGTAGAATAAATTATTCAAAAGATTTGGGAACAGCTTTTGAAATTGTTAATGCAAACTATGATGATTTCCAAAAGGAATTCAACTCCTTTTATTTAGCTTTACAAAAACATTGCGAGGACTTCCTCAGTAAACATCAAAATTAACATGGCATACGACGAATTTCTAGCAGATAGAATCAGGCAAATTTTTAAAGAGCAAAACACCTCTTTTTATGAAAAGAAAATGATGGGAGGACTAGTGTTTATGGTCGATGACAAAATGTGTTGTGGACTTTCATTTAATAAGAAAGTGGGTAAAGAGTTATTAATGGCTCGAATTGGAGAAGATGCCTTTGAGCAAAACAAAGATCAACCAGGTTGTTATCCAATGGATTTTACAGGCAGACCGATGAAAGGATATGCCTTTATTGATGAAGACGGTTATGATCTCGATGATGATTTAGAACGTTGGGTAATGCTTTGCATAGCGTTTAATCCCTTTGCTAAAAGTAGTAAACGTTAACATCATTCCCCAATCAAGGCATACTGAACAATATTCGCTCCCATTTGAAGTGCTTTAGTTCTTGCTTCTTTACTATCGTTATGAACAGCTTCATCTTCCCAGCCATCACCAAGATCACATTCAAAATCGTAAAAACAAACTAAACGCCCTTCGTACTCTAGTCCAAATCCTTGAGGAGCTTTGTTATCGTGTTCATGTATTTTGGGTAATCCTTTATTAAAGTTATATTTTTGATGGTAAATTTTATGGTTAAATGGTAATTCGATAAACTCTAACTCAGGAAACACCTTTTTCATTTCAGTTCGTACAAACTTATCCATCCCATAATTATCAGAGATATGTAGAAAGCCTCCTCCAATTAAATATTTTCTTAAATTTTCTGCTTCATTAGCACTAAAAACAACATTTCCATGCCCTGTCATGTGTATAAAAGGATAATTGAACAATTCAACGCTCCCAACATCGACATCTTTTACTGCAGGATTAATTGTTGTATTTAAGTTTTCATTACAAAACTTAACCAAATTAGGCAATGCACTTGGGTTCGAATACCAATCTCCTCCTCCATTATACTTTAATACAGCGAATTCATATCCTTGGGTGGGCTTAAAAGAGAATAAGCTCACTAGAATACTTCCAATAATAACTATTTTAAACTTTACGCTATTCATAATAATAGAGCTAAGCTAATAAATCTTGTACTTTTTCCAAAAAGAATGTTGGTGGTTTAATTGGCCGCATTGTTTCAGCATTCACAAAAGCTAATGTTGTCTTGGCTGTATTAATTTTTGTTCCATCAGCTTTAAACGTTTCATAATGAAATGTAATTCGTACGCCTGGATACTCTTTTAAATGTGTTTTGACTGTTAATTCATCATCGTAATATGCTGGAATTAAGAATTTTGTTTGAAGATCTAAAACAGGCAACATTACCCCTCTATTCTCCATATCTAAATAACTAATCCCCAATTCTCTCATTAACTCAGTTCTTCCCATTTCAAAGTACTGTGCATAGTTACTATGGTGGCAATATCCCATTTTATCGGTTTCAGAATATCTTACCCTTAATTTTATTTCAGAAGTATACATAATTTATTAGATTTGCGATACATTGTAATTCTATGGCAAATTTAACAAAATATATTGCTCTTTTGGGGGTTAGCATTCTTTTAATCGCATGCAACAAAACCTTACAAATTACTGATTCGAATTCTTCTAACCAATCAGTTAGCGCAAATATAGCTGCCTCTACTTTTGCAGATTCGATTATCGCTCCCTACAGAGACAGTATGAAAGCTAGTATGGATGAAGTTTTAAATGAAACATTGGTTGATTTAGAAGTTGGTGTTCCAGAGGGGTTATTGGGTGATTTTGTTACAGATTTAACTTTTGATCGAACTAGAAACGAAGCTAAAAGTGTTCCTGACTTTTGTATTCTAAACAATGGAGGATTACGTACACCTGTTTTAAAAGGAGCGATTACAAGAGGAAAAATTTTTGAATTAATGCCTTTTGAGAATGAAATTGTAATTGTTGAAATTTCTCCAGATAAAATGTTAGATTTAATTGAATATGTTCGTAGTAAATCATTGATGGGCGATTCGAGGAAAGCAGGAGTTCCTGTAAGCAACTTTAGAATGCAGATGAGCAATGGAAAGGTTTCCAATATTATGATTAACAATCGTCAATATAGTAAGCATAAAAATTATAAAGTTGTTACTACAGATTATTTAGCCAACGGAGGAGACAATATGAACTTTTTTCTAAACCCTATCAACATCGAAAAAACGGGCTTAAAGTTAAGAGACATTATTATTGACCATGTTATTGAGTTGAAAAAAAGAAATATAGCTATAAATTTAGCACTAGACGGAAGAATACACAATGCAGAATAGAAGAACATTTATTAAACAAGTTGCTGTAGGAAGTTTAGGTATTTCTACATTAAGTTCTTTTGACACTTTGGGTCAAAAAAAGCAAGCTCCTACCAAAATTACAATTTTGCACACTAATGATATGCATAGTCGTATTGATCCATTTCCTAGCAATCATCGTAAGTATGCTAGTTTAGGAGGGATGTCGAAAATTGCTAACATGGTTAAAAAGGTCAGAGCTGAAGAAAAGAATGTACTTCTATTAGATGCTGGTGATGTTTTTCAGGGGACTCCTTATTTTAATTTATATGGAGGAGAACTAGAATTAAAGTTAATGAGCCAAATTGGTTATGATGCTTCTACAATGGGGAATCATGATTTTGACAATGGTTTAGATGGTTTTAACACCGTACTCCCTAATGCGAATTTTCCTTTTTTATGTGCTAACTATGATTTTTCCAACACAATATTAGATGGTAAAACAACTCCATATACCATCAAGGAAAAAGATGGAATAAAAATTGGGATTTTAGGAGTTGGAATTAAATTAAAAGGACTTGTTGATCAACGTTTATATAAAGAGACTAAATATTTAGATCCAATTGAACAAGCTAATCACTATGCGACCCATTTAAAGCAGGTAGAAAAATGTAATTTGGTTATTTGTTTATCGCATTTAGGATATGAATATTCTGATAACAAACTATCTGACAAACAATTAGCCAAAAACTCAAAAAACATTGATTTAATAATTGGTGGTCATACCCACACTTTTTTAGAAAAAGCTGAAACCTTTTTCAATAAAGAAGGTAAGAGAGTATTGGTGAATCAAGCCGGATGGGCAGCTTTAAGCTTGGGACGTATTGATTTCTTTTTTGATAAGAAAAAAGCTCAAAAAAGTGATTTTGAAGCGAATACGTTTTCGACAAAAAACTATGCCAGAATTTAACATTGAGTTAATGTCAAAAAAAGTTATAAAACAATAGTGAAAACATTTTTTTATTAACTTTTTTTTGTGAACATTTGTATTGTTGAATTTGAGCAGCTACCAAAAGTTTTATTAAAAGACTTTAAGCTTGATTTTAGCCACAAAAGAAGAATTTTCTTAACCAATTATATAGAATTTAAAATATGAGTAAAAACCTGAAACAAATTTGGGATAACTGTCTTATGGTTATCAAAGATAATGTGCCATTGCAAGCTTATAAAACTTGGTTTGAACCTATCAAGCCAATTAAGTTAAGAAGTAATGTACTTACTATCCAAGTTCCTTCTCAGTTTTTTTACGAGTGGTTAGAAGAGCATTATGTTGTTTTATTAAGAAAAACAATTAGAAAAGAGTTAGGACCAGATGCTAAATTAGAATATAGCATTATTATGGAAAACAACAGTGCTAAAAACACGAATCCATATACGGTTAAAATTCCAACAACGAACAAGAAAGCGATCAAGAACCCTTCTGTAGCGATGCCTTTGGATATTAGTACTAATCCAATTAGAAATCCATTCATCATCCCTGGTCTTCGCAAGATTAATATTGATTCTAATTTGAATCCTAATTATTCTTTCGAAAATTTTATTGAAGGCGATTGCAATCGTTTGGCACGTTCTGCTGGTTATGCTGTTGCAGAAAAACCAGGAGGAACAGCTTTTAACCCACTATTGATATATGGTGGAGTTGGTTTAGGAAAAACACACCTAGCTCACGCTATTGGTATTTCAATTAAAAACAGGTTCCCAGGGAAAACAGTTTTATATGTTGCTTCTGAAAAGTTTACGCAACAGTTTATTGATGCTGTTAAAACGAATAACACCAATGACTTTATACATTTTTACCAAATGGTAGATGTATTGATTATTGATGATGTCCAGTTTTTCTCAGGAAAGGAAAAGACACAAGATGTATTCTTCCATATCTTTAACCACTTGCATCAAACTGGAAAGCAGATTATCTTAACATCAGACAAAGCTCCTGTAGAATTACAAGGAATGGAACAACGTCTATTATCTCGTTTTAAATGGGGATTATCAGCAGATTTACAAGTTCCAGATTTAGAAACAAGAATTGCTATCTTAAACCAAAAGATGTATGCTGACGGTATTGAACTACCGAAAGAAGTTGTTGAGTACTTAGCATATAGTATTTCTAGCAATATTAGAGAACTAGAGGGAGCATTAATCTCTTTAATTGCTCAATCTTCGTTAAACAAAAAATCAATCACTTTAGATTTAGCTAAACAAATGATTGACAAATTTGTTAAGAATACAGCAAGAGAAGTTAGCATTGAGTACATCCAAAAAGTAGTTTGTGATTATTTCGATTTACCAATCGAATTAATGAAGTCTAAAACTAGAAAAAGAGAAGTTGTACAAGCAAGACAAATTGCCATGTATTTCTCTAAAAAGATGACCAAGTCTTCTTTAGCTAATATTGGAGCTCACTGTGGAGGAAAAGACCACGCTACTGTATTACACGCTTGTAGAACAGTAAACAACCTATCTGAAACAGATAAAAAGTTTAAAGTTTACTTAGATGATTTAGATAAAAAACTAAGCATTCAATAACATTTTAAAAAAGCTCGTTTATTCATTTAAACGAGCTTTTTTTTGCACTAAAAACTTTATGAAAAAACTCTCTATTACCTTTCTACTCATTCTCTCCTTTCTAGTATTTTTCTCTCAGAAAACAAAATTAGATCGCAAAGCTACATTATTCGCTGAAAAGCTAATTTCTAATAAAAATGTCGATACTTTTTTTTCAAAATCAACTCCCTTAGATAGTAACTCTATTTATCTTAACCAAATCAAAAAATCTATTCAAGATTCAGAACATCCTGCTTATTATATTACAAAATTAAATCTTGGAAATTCTTATTATAGTATTTCAATTTATGAATTGAAAAAGAAAAAACAATATGGAACAGCTATCATAAACTTTAATGACAGGCTAAAAATTGAAAGGATAGCATACTTTATCCATAAAGAAGAAAAAAGAAAAACACTTAAAGATTTATTTCCTGATGGAAACACTCCCCCAGCTCCTTCTCCATCCATAAAAAATGAATAGCAAAATGATGATAGAAAAATAGGATTAAAACATGAAGAAATTACCTATAGTAAATAGACATTGATACATTTAACCAATAAAAGCAAACAAATAGGAGCTATTATAGACAGCTTCTACTATTTAGCCAACTCTTCGGCCTCAATCAACGAAATTTGTCTATCTCCTACAAAAGCAACTACTTTTGCTTCAGTAATTCCTTTGTCTACAAACTTTTGTTTTAATTCATTAGCCTCGGCTTCAGTATCGACTTTACCACAATAATAAGTTTGTTTATTATTATAGTTTTTCTTTTCGATTCCTAAATAGCCAAGCTCTAAGAAAACTTTACCTGTTGAAATAGGCATTGTTTCTTTAAAGGTCCCTAACTCTACCCTATAGATTAATTTGGTATCTACAATTGATATTGTGTTCTCAGCATTTTTTTCGATATCCTTATCAATTTGATTTTCTTTTTCCATTAAAATAAACTCTTCTCCTTCTTCTATTTCTACAATTTTTGCATCTGTTAATCCATCTTGAACAAATGATGCCCAGATTTCTGCAACTTCATCTTTTGTCAAGAATACCCCACAGTAATATTGAGTAGCAGCATCGTTGATTTTATTTCTTTTTATTTTAGCCTTTTTATTGGTTAATAAAGCCTGTGCTATTGGAGTTGGTACTGTTCCATAATACACTCCTAAATCGACATAATAAGTGCTGTTATCTTTTTCTTCAACTGCATTTTGAGTACTGGTATTACTGCTTTGAGCAGTATTTGGTGATTCAGGTACGGAATTAGTAATATTCTCTGTGTTATCATCTTCATTAGTTGGTACAGACTCAATTACAGAATCCAACTCTTTTTGTTCGTTTCTAACCTTTAGTTGTTCTGATCTTAATAATTCCAAATTCTTACTAACTTTCTCTTTTTGAGCATCAGGAATATTTGAAATCAACAGTTTCATGTTTTCATTAATATCAGCATCAACTTTTGCTTTCCATATATTTAAAACGTCTTGTTTTTCTGAGTTAGCACTTTCAGAATATTGTTGATTTATTGCAGCGTATTCTTGTTTTTTATTGTCAATGTATGACTTAGCAAAAACTCCTGTTTCTTCTGCTAACTCATTGTCATTTGTTTCTGATTGAGTAACATTTTCAACTTCTGTATTTGGATTGGAAGCACTTCGATCTGTTGAGACATTATCAGAATTAGACTCTTCACTATTATTGATAGGAGATTCATCTTGAGATTGATTACTATTAGATGTTCCTCCCTCAACTTTATTCGTAAATGCAGCCTCACCTCTTTCTTGAATAATTTGTTGTGCCTGAGCTAATGATACGCGATCTCCATTGTAATAAGCAATGACAAATGCATCTGGAATTCCTTTTGCTCTAACTTCATTTTTACGCCCATCAGCATCTTGTACAGATTTATAGATACCAGTAGTATACTTATATAATCCATTCACATATTTTGTTACTAAAGGAGAAATATTAAATGTTCCTGTTTTTGCTATTGGTTTAGAGAAAGCTCCTACCTGAACGGTATAAAATAATCCTTGGATATTTTCAACAGCATTAACTTCAGCTGCATCTTCCCCTAAGTTTCTAACATATTCTGGAACTTCTTCCTCTACTACTGATGTATTTTCTTCGTTGGTGTTAGTCGAGTTTTCTTCATTAACATTTGTCTCTTCCTCAGTATTTGAAGGACGATTGGTTTCTTCCGCTGTATTTGACTCTGTATTTTGTGGTGTTTCGTTTACTGCTAACACTTCAGAAGTCGCATTATTGGTATAAGCTCTAGCCTCAGCAATACTAATTCGTTTACCATTTAATATCGCAACTACAAAGGCATCATTATACCCTAACCCTCTAATTTGATTTTTAGAAACATTAGCTGTTTCAAAGTTTACAAAATACCCTACTCTATATCTAGTGATATCATCTCTAATTCGCTCTGCACTAATTGGTGCAAATCCTTTGAATAAATCTTGAGGTATTGGCTTTCTGAACGCTCCTACTTGAACTTTATACACTAAGCCTTTAGGATTTTTAGGATTCAATGGTATTGGATTAGACTCAGAATAAACACTTTGTTGAGTATCATTATTAATAACAACAATATTAGAAGTTAAATCCTCAGGAGCTTCAAATTTAGAAGAAGTTAGGTTGTTTAATGTTAATGTTGGAGTTGGTTTTTCTTCTACCTTTTCTAATGGTGTTTTTTCATAATTTGACAACATTAATCCACGAATATCATTTTGAAATTCTTCATCAAATAATGACAATAAATCAAATTGCTCTTGTTCTACTAGGTCTTTTTTCTCATTAATTTCATCTATAATACCTGCTATTGAATCTTGCTTTTCATTATTAATCTCAGCTTGTTCGTATAATTTATCAGCAATTGCTATAAACTTCTGCTTTTCATCTTCCGATTCAGCGTTTTTAGCCTTTTCCTCATACTTACGTGCTTTATTTTCTTGCTGTTTAGCCAAGTTCATATAACTACGCATCAGTTCTTCCTCTGCTTTTAACTCTTTTAAGAATTGTTCTATAGCTAACTGTTTAGCATAAATCTCATCATAATTATCAGCTGATCTTACTTTTTCTACATCAGATTGAGAAAGGTTTGTTAACAACAATTCATTTTCTAATACTTCTTGTTCTTTTGCTTCTACTCTAGCCCCTTCTTCTTTTAGTTTTTCGGCTATTTGTTCCTGAACTTCAGCTCGCTGTGAATAAACTTCTGCCTCTTGGATTACCTTAGTTCTGTGTTTTTTCTTTACCGTTTGTGCGCTATCTCTTAACTCTCCTGCTCTTGTAGAGTATTCATAAGCTAAATTGTCTGCTTTATTTGCTGCAGCAATAATTTCTGTTGACGTTCTTTCGTCTTCATTTTCAGACACTGTCGCTATCTTATTTTCATCAACATTATAGCTATTTACAACTGCATCTGCATAAAGCTTACTAGCTTTAACTTTGTAAGCTGCACTCGTTTTTTCTTTCGCTAAGGCCTCATTCAATTTTTCGTTTTTCTCAACAACACCTTTTATTCCAGCAGCTTCATTTCTCAATTGATTGGCTTCATTAGCTAACTGCTCTGCTTTAGCTTCATATTCTACAGCTTGTTTATACGCATAACTGTTCTCATCCACTTCAGCTGTTAATAACGTTTTTGCTTCTTCTAATTCTTCAGAAGCTAATTGTTGATCGTTTTCAGAAGCTTGTTTTAGGTCGTTAGCCAATTTCAAAGCTGTTTTTGATTTTTTTGTTTGGGCTTTAGTAATTTTCTTATCTATACTTGCAATTGTTTTATCATCACTTGCCTCACTCTTTTGTGCTTCTAGTGTCTCTATAGTCGTATTATAGGATTTAACTTTAGCTACTGTTGATTCATTTTCAGTGATAATCTCATTTGCTGAAGAACTAGTAAATTCAACATGCTCTGTTAAATCTTTAGATTGAGTATTGGTTGAAACTTCATAAACATCTAAGTTTTCTTTCCCTGAATAAAATTCAATACCTTCTACGTTCTCGTTAAGTTTAGAAGCTTGTTTTTCTTCTGAAGAGACTGTTTTATTGTCTGCTTGAACAGCTGCAAAAACAGGATTTTCTTCTAATAACGCATTTTTAACTTCTGATAACTCATCATTCTTTTCTTCTAATTGTTCTTCTAACCAGTCAATTTTTTCTTGGATTATCGCCTCCTCTTCTATGGTTATGTTTCCTTTAATTGCAGCTTCATTGAGTTCTATTTCTTCTTCTAATTGAGCAATCCAATTATTGTATACCGTTTGCTTTTCTTCATTTGTTTCTACGACATCCAATTCGTTTGAATAGTTCTCAAAAACAGCTTTTTGTTCATTTAAACTCGTAACTGTACTTTCTGTAGTTGTATTTTCATTTTGACTTGTACTACTTTCCTCTTGCGTATTCTCTTCTGCATTAGCATTTGTTTCATTACTATTGGCTAATTCATTTTCAGCTGAAGAATTTTCAACTTCATTATTACTTTCTTCACTAGTATTTTCATTTGATGCTGCTGAATTCTCTTGTGAGTTGCTAGTATTAATGCTATTCTCTTCATTAACACTATTATCTACCTCTGCTACAGCATTTTCACTATTGGTATTATTGTTACTTTCTTCTTCATTATTACTGCTATTTTCAGTATTAGAATTATCAGGATCAGTTGTTTCATTGGTTGAACTTGAAGCATTATCAGCTAAGGCAGTCAAATCTTCTTCTTTACTCCTAACATTCTGTTGTTCTGCTCTAAGCAGTTCAAGGTTTTTACTAACGATTTCTTTTTCATCATCAGGAATATTTGAAGTCAATAATTTCATATTCTTATTCACCTCTGTATCAACCTTAGACTTCCAATTGGCTAAATATGCTGCTTTTTCATCATTGGGTATCGTTGAATATTCCTCTTCTAAATTATCAAAATCTCTTTTTTGGTTTTCAACATAGCTACTTGTCAACAATTCGTTTTGAGTATTGGATGAGTTTTCTATCGTTTCATTTTCAACAAATAACTCTTCTTTTTCTCCTATATATGTTGGACTATAATCTTCTTCTACTGTTTCTTCTATTAAATAAATGGCTTCTTTCTGATTATCAATTGCAGCCAGTTGTAAGGCATGAGCTTCTTTTAGTTTCTCTGCTTTTGCTGCTTTATTTTCAGTAAACGAAGCTTCTTTAATTAATTCCTTTGCTTCTTTATTTTGGGTTACAAATTTTTCTTCAAGTAATTTTGCTAATTGATAATTTTCATCCTTAATATAATTATTATCCTCAGCTCTAGCTGATTTTAACAAAGTTGTCAATTTATTCTGATTGGCTTCAAATTCAGCATTATCTATCTCATGGATACGCTCCCCTAAGTCAGCTTCTAATTGATATTGTTTTTCTAACTTATTATCTATTTGATTTTGAATTATTGTTTTCTTCTTCTCTTTTTTCGTCTCCGATAACTGTTGTTCTAATTGTTCTATTTCCTGCTCTACAACAGTCAACTCATCCACTTGAGCTATGAGTTCTTCTTTCATTGTATTAGCTCTTTCACTTTCGTATTCTGAAGTGCTAGTAAATGCCCCTTCAAACTCAGAAGCTATTGAACTGGTATTTTCTATTTCATCCACCAATTCTTGATATTCTTCTGATTTTTCTACTGCTTGTTGAGCTGCCGACTTTTCAATAATAGAAGTATTGGTTTCAACAACATTTTGTTTTTCAGCTTTTAAACGTTCTAGGTTTTCTTTTTGCGCAATTAAATCAGCCTTTTTCTGAGGATCATTCTCAGTAGTTATTTTTTGTTCCAATTCATTGATATCGTTATCAATAATATTTAACCAATCCTCTGCTTTTTGATTCTCTTCATTAATTTGAGTTTCATTAATTGCTACTGATGACTCACTTTCCTCAATTGTTGCCAATTCAGATTCTAACGCTGATTTTTCAGTTTCTTTTTCATTTTTTTGAGTTTTTAACCAATCTATCTTAGTCGCTAATGTCTCTTTTATTTTTCCCTCCTGAGCTTCTTGATAATCGCTCTCTGTTGTATTTATTTCTCCATCGATATAGGTAATCCATTCATCACTTAATCGAATTCTTTGCTCTACTTCTTCTTTTCTGGAAGAACTATTATTTTTAGCTGCTTCTACTCTTTCTTCAAATGGTTCGAACTTTTTTCGTTCTTCATTAATGATTTCATCTTTTTCTGTTGCTGTCAAACTAGCTACTTCATCCACTTGACTTTCCTGTTCTACAATAGCAGCGATTTCTTCTTCAATAAAATTAAGATCTACTTCTTTGTTTGATTTTTGCTCATTTAAAAGATTTAATTTTTCTGTTGCTTCAGCTTTTTCTTTCGGTGTTGATGCTAATGCTAACTGATCTTCAACATCCATTATTTCACTATCTAAAGCAGCAATCCAATCTTCCGTAATTTTTTTCTTAGCTGTAGCTACTTCTTTTTCTGTTCCATCAGTATCAATTGCTTTTAAATCACTTTCATAGCTCGAGTAATTTTCAGTAATTTCTTCTTTTAAGGTAGAGACCTCACTTTCAGATAGGTTTACTTGAGTAGAATTTTCTTCAGAAGTAGAGTTTTCTTCAGAAGTAGAGTTTTCAGTATTACTTGCTTCAGCCATCAATTCCTCTAATGCTTCTAATTCGCTTGTTTTTAATGCTTTTTGTTGTTTAAGCCATTCTAAGTAATATGCTAATTTTGACGACTCCTTAGCTTCAGTAGTTGAAGCGATATCAGCTTCAGTCTCTTGGATTTTAGTTTCAATAGTCGCTATCCAATTTTCTAAAATTTCTTTTTTCTTTTCAACATCTTGGGATGTTTCTTCTGATAGGCTTTGTAGTTGACGCTCATAATCGCTAAACTCCTCTTCTTTTGCTGCAAGTAATGTTTCTTTTTCCTCTTCTGTCAACTCAGTACTTTCTGTTGTTTCCGTACCTTCTATTGTTTCATTTTCTGAAGAAGCATTCGTATTTTCATTATTCGTTGAAGTGTTATTTTCAGAAGTGTTATCAGCAAGTTCAGTTTCTTGGTGTTGACTTAAACTATTCTCATTTTGAGAGATACTATTTTCTAATTCATTAGAAGCTAGATATTCTTTAATTTGTTCTTTCTCCTCTTCTGTCAATTCAACAGTTGTTCCAGCATCAATATCATCGTATAAGTTTGACATTAAATCAACCTGATGGCTTAATACATCTGCTTCTTCTTGCAAACGTTTTGACTTTTCAAAACTTTCTTTTGCTAATTCATCATTTAATTGTAATTGCTCTTTAATATCGTCGATTTGGCGTTGAATTGTTGGTTGATCTTTTTTCTTTGCTTTTTCCAACTCTCTATTTAGACTACTCAACCTTAGGTTCAGTTCATCATCAGCCTCACGATATTCTTGTGCTTCTCGATTAGCTTTATCAGCTTCTTCTTGTTTTTGTTTGGCCTTTTCAACAATTTCATCAAAACCAGATTTATAGTTAGGCTTATCACTTATTAAACTGTCAATTCTAGTTTGTAATTGTTTTAATGCTGCTATCGCTTTATCGTGTGAATTTTCATTTACTGCTTTTTCAATTGCTACGGCTACATTTTTAGCGTCAGTAGCTTCAACTTGTTTTTTATCATATTCTTTTTTCAAAGAGTTCGCTAAATTTAAGGCTGTTGTTGCCAACATATTTAAATCTTTTGATTGCGCATGAGATTTTTTGGCTAACTCTAATTTTTCTTGTTTTTCTAATGGATTCGAAATCGTTTCCACTTCTTTTAACAATTCATCAGCTTGTTTGGTCAATTCTTTAGCTTGATTGCTTTTATTATTAGCTACAGTGTAAGCAGCTTCCATTCTCTTTTTTAGATCGTTTGCTTCTTCTTGAACTTCATTTGCTTTCTCTGAACTCAAAGCTACTAAATCGTCTACAGTATAGTTCTCATTCAATGCTTCTGTAACAATTTCATTTTCATTTTCGAAGTTATTATAAAGTGAATCTGGGAAGTCATCAGCATTTGGATCTGGATCTGCCATTCCTTTAAGTACCTTAGCCATGATCTCAGCTGCATTGGGTACTTCTTGATCAAACATATTATTAATCACCAATTTTTCAACTCCCCCATCTTTAACTAAAGCCAAAGATTGTTTTAATGGTTTTACCACTTTTTGAGCGGGAACCTCTACAACACCTGTATGAATTTTTTCACTTTCTGGTGTCTCAACAATAAATTTATATTTTCCACTTCGTGGCAATATAATAATATAATTACCGATTTTATCAGGATTATAAATCCCCTCAATTTCGCCTGTCTGCATGTTCTCCACTTTAATGGTAGCAGCATTATCCTCAGGGTTAATTTTATTTTCAAAACTTCCCGCTAAGATTACATTAACAATTGGGAATGTCTCCACTTTAACTTTATACACATCAAGGTATCCTCCCTTTGCAGCTCGTGATGATGAAAAATAAGCATTTTCAAAATTGGGATCAACAATGTACATGATATCATCGTCGGGAGTGTTAATCTTATAATCAAGGTTTTTGGGAGTTCCAAACTGATTAATTTGAGTATCGTAATCTACCTTAAACACGTCATACCCTCCCATACTATTGTGCCCTTTGGAACTAAAATAAAATGTTTTTCCATCAGCATGTAAGAAACCATAAGCATCGTCATAAGGAGTATTTATCGATTCGGGCAACTTTTCTGGTTCTCCCCAACCTCCTGATGCTTTTCTTCTAACCATGTACAAATCTAAACCTGTGCTTCCATCTTTTCCATAACTGGAATAGAATAACACATCTTGATTTAATGGAGGGAAATAAACAACAGATTGATAACCTATTTTTTTATCATATTTAGATTGAAACTCTGAAGAAACTAAAATTTTACCTCCAATTTCAGAAAGGTCATAAGAGTATTGAAAACGTTGAAAACTAGATTCCGTTTTTTCATACACCACCAACTCGGTTAAGTTTTGTAATAGTTTTTTCCCATTAGAACACATTTGGATGTGCAAGTCCACTTGTAAATCTTTTTTATAATTAGGATCTCCTTCAGCTTTAAATTTTTGATAATATTTTAAAGCAGCTTTAAAATTATAGTTCAGATGGTATGATTTTCCTAAAAAGAAATAAACTCGGCTATCTCCACCTCCTCCTTTATTTGCAGCAAATTTTAGATACCTTAAACTCTTCTCTTTATCTTCGTCAGCATACATCAAACAAACTCCGTATTTAAAGTTAAACTCTGGACTTGTTTGATTTAAACTTAGAAAATGTAGGATATGAGGTGTTGCTTCGACATACTTACCTTTGTCGAATAGTTTATTAGCATGTTTCTTTCTGTCTTCTTCATTTTTAAATTCTTGAGAAAAAATCCCCAAAGTAGAAAAGACTATAAGAGTGAATAGGCAATATTTTATCAAACGATTATTCAAAATATCAATCAGTTATACACATTAGCTACAAAAAGGTTCACTTTTTCTTTAAATTAAAAGGCATTTTACCTTCTTCATGCTTTAATAAGCGTTCTATATTTTTTCGATGTCTAACGACCACTAAAACTGCTAATGCGATAGAAAAATAAATTAAAGAGTTGGAATCTGTTTTAAAAACAAAGATAGTCACCAATGGAAAAGCTGTTGCAGCAATAATTGCTCCTAGCGAAACATATTGGCTAATGAGGTATACCATCAAAAATATACCAAAACAAACTGCTGCTGCTGGAAAGTTAATCGCTAAAACAATCCCTAACAAAGTCGCCACTCCTTTACCTCCTTTAAAACGTTCGTAGATTGGAAACACATGTCCTAATACTGCTGCAGCTCCAATAGACATTTGCAAGTTTATATAAGCATTGCTTCCTATTTCAAAGTCAGAATATTTGGATAATAAATATACAGAAGCCCACCCTTTTATTATATCAAAAAATAAAACAGGAAAACCTGCTCGCTTTCCTATTGTTCTAAAAGTATTTGTAGCCCCAGCATTTTTACTCCCAAAATCTCTTACATCAACACCGAAAAACCACTTTCCTACCCAAATTGAAGATGGTACGGATCCTACTAAATAAGCTATAATAATAGCCATTATGTTATACCCAGTAAAAACTTCGCTCATATATTCAAATTATGGTATTTGTATTCAATACAATACCGACCAACCTCAAATATACAATTTTAGACTGAAAAGCATCAACTTATAAGAACTATTGTTAAGCTCGTCTAGAAAGTTACTCCCATTATACACACATCATCAATCTGCTCTTTATCACCTTTCCACTCTTCAAATTTTTGATTTAGGATCTTGCTTCGTTCTTCAATAGGTTTTGAATTTATTATTCTCAATAGGTTTCTCAGCCTTGAATAATAGTACTTCTTTCCCTTCTCTCCTCCTTTTTGATCTGGGAATCCATCGGTACTCATGTATACAGAAGTTCCAGGTTGAATTATTTTTTTATGGCTTGAAACATTAAAGTTTTCTGAAATACCTAAAAATAGATTATCTCCTTTTATAGCCGTTAACTCATTATCGGGATCAATAATATAAAGAGGGTTATGTAATCCTGAATATTCTAATTCATGAGTTACATGATTGTATGCGCACATTGCGATATCTAAGCCATGTTTAATCTGCCCTCCTTTTTTCTCAGACATTTTATCTTTTAGCCGTTCATGCAAATATTCCAATACTGTTGCTGTAGATTCAACCTCTTTTTCCAAAATAATTGAATTGATAATATTTAAACTAATGAGTGTCATAAAAGCCCCAGGAACTCCATGTCCTGTACAATCTGCTACAGAGAAAAAAGTTTTATCTCCTTTCCTGTGAGCCCAATAGAAATCACCACTTACAACATCTTTAGATTTAAAATAAATAAAAGATTCTGGCAATAAATTATTAATCTCATGAATCGTTGGGAAAATTCTTTGTTGAATATTTTTTGAATATTCAATACTCTCCAACATTTCATTTCTGTTTTTCTCAATAATTTTCTTTTGACCACTAATAACCCTTTGTTGCTTTTTGGCTATTCTTAGGCGTTTATAAATCAATACAGAAAAAACACTAATCAACAACATTCCAAAGCCAATTGAATAAATAATAATTAGCTGATTCCTTGCTTTTTCATCTGCTACTGCTTTTTCTTTTTCTGCTTTTGCATCAGCCAATGCCTTTTGTTTGGCTCGTTCCTCTTCTTCAATCGCTTGTTGCTTCTCAAATTCAAACTTAGCTTCTTGTTTCCCCAACTCTCGTTGTTTATCCTGATTAAATAAACTATCCTGTAGCATTACATTCTGCTCATAAAATTTGAGGGCTCTTCCATTCTTCCCTAATACTTTATAGACTTGATATAATTTTGAGGTCACCCCTACTTCATTACCTAACATTGTAGAGTTACCCTGACATATTTTATAACTCGCTAAATAATATTTGAGCGCTTTATTATATTTTTTTTGATAAAATAGAAAGTCTCCATATCGCACATTTGCATTATAAATATGATGTTGGTCATTTCCTAACTCTGTAATTTCAATCGATTTTTTTATATAATACTCAGCAGTGTCTAGTATGGCTTGATCCAGTTTTTTTATTCCTAAGAAATTAGGATTAATAATTTGCACACTGTCCTTATTGTGCTCATGATAATACAAATACACTTCAGCTATATTACCATATATTAAACTCAATCTAGAAGCTGTAGGTTTATTAAGTGTATCCACGTATATATTTACTGCTTTTAAAGAAGCTTTAATCGACAAGGCGTTTTTATTCATTTCTTTGTACTGATACCCTTGACTTAAGTAGGCTCTGGCTAAAGAAGGATAATCTTCAGTTTCTAAAGCTATCTGGATTACTTTTTGATTATAATCAAATGCCTTTTGTAAATCATTGAGTTGCCCATAAATGATTCCAAGTGCTCTATAGGAACTTAAAGGAGTACCTAATTTTTCATAATACTTTGAACTCTCAAAAAAAGAAGTTATCGATCCTGCGACATCCCCACTGATGTATATTGTTCTACCTAACAAATCATAGGCTTTTGCCATTTCTAGTGTATCACTTTCATTAAGTAAACGAATGCTTTCTTTTAGTGTCTTAACTGCTTTATCATATTCTTTATTAGCATTATAATTTTGGGCCTTAATTCGATATGCTCTAGCAAACAATCCTCGATCTCCAATTTGTTCTGATAATTGAATAATTTTATTACTAACATCAATGGCACTATCATAGTTATTGATGTTCCGATAAAACACATTCTTTTTATACAATAATTGATAACGTACTGTATCCTCCATTGTATTCTTTAACTCCCTATTAATAGAGTCCAATTCATGGTGCTGCCCTCTAAAAGTAAAGGTGGTAAAAAGACATAAAGCAAACAGTAAAAAATTAGGAAACAACACTTTCATTATTCAAAACTAATTCCCATTATACACACATCGTCAATTTGTTCTTTGTCTCCTTTCCAGTCCTCAAACTTTTGATTCAAGACCCCTCTTCTATTATCTACAGGCATTGCATCTACAACTCTTAATGAGTTTCTTAATCTTGAATAATAATATTTCTTCCCCTTTTCTCCCCCTTTTTGATCAGGAAACCCATCGGTACTCATATAAACAGAATCACCAGATTGAATTTCTATTTTATGACTTGTTACTTGAAAGTTATTCGATATCCCTAAGAACAAATTATCACCTTTGATTTCTCTCAATTCATTATCTGAATTAATAATATACAATGGATTATGTAAACCAGAATACTCTAATTCTTTCGTTTTATGATTATATGCACACATTGCAATATCTAGCCCATGTTTTACTTGATCTTCTTCACTCACAGACAAACGCTCCTTTAACCTAATATGTAGACGTTCTAAAATCGTTGCTGTTGAGTCTACTCCATCTTCTAAAATAATAGCATTAATTAAATTCAGACTAATTAACGTCATAAACGCTCCAGGAACACCATGTCCTGTACAATCAGCAACTGAAAAGAATGTTTTATCACCTTTTTGGTGTGCCCAATAAAAATCACCACTGACAACATCTTTAGGTCTAAAATAGACAAACGAATTAGGTAATAAGGCTTGAATCTCCTCTATTGTTGGAAATATTCTTTGTTGGATATTCTTTGAATACTCTATACTCTCCAACATTTCATTTCTATTTTTCTCAATCGTTTTTTTCTGCTTTTCAATAACTATTTGTTGTGCTCTAGCAATCTTCAATCTTCTATAGATTAAAGCAGAGAAAATACTAATCAAAATTAACCCTAAAGCAATTGAATAAGTGATAATTTGTTGATTTTTTTCCTTTTCTTTTGCTACTGCTCTTTCTTGTTCAGCCCTAGCATCTTCTATTGCTTTTTGTTTAGCTCTTTGAGCCTCTTCTTGCGCTTTTTGTTTTTCATATTCAAACTTAGCTTCTTGCTTCCCTACATCTCTTTGTTTATCCTGATTAAACAAAGTATCTCTCAAAGCCACAAACTCCTCATAAAACTTTAATGCTTTCTTCTCATCTCCTAATTTCTTATACACCTTATACAGTTGTTCTGAAACTTTTTTTCTATCAAAAGTCATCCCCTCATTTTCTTTTGATATACGATAACATTTTAAAAACTCCTTTTCAGATCGCTTAACTTTACCTTGATAATAATATAAATCACCATAGCCGTAAAAAATATAAAATAAGTTTTTATTGTTTTTAGAGGCTATAGCATAAGATTTATCAATATAGTATTCGGCAGTATCTAGCATGGCCTTTTTGATATCTTTAACCCCATTAAATAAAGGATTTACGATCTTAATACTATCGGGAGCATTTTTATAATAGTAAATATATACATCAGCAATATTACCATATACCACTCCTAACCCTCTATTTTCTGGATCTTTCAAAATATTTAAGTAGACATCTTTTGCTTTTTGAGAATACTTGTAGGAAGTCTCATGGTTTATTAACATTAAATGATAATATCCCTCAGCCAAATAGCCATTAGCTAAAGCATGATAATTACTATCTGCTTTTGCTTTTTCTATGTAGATTAAATTATATTTTGATGCATTTTTTTCGTCATTTAATTCAGAATAAGTAGTTGCAATATTTTTGGTTATCCACAAATCATCACCTAATAAATTATAATAATGTGCTGATTTAAAATAATACTTTAATGCTTCAGAAAAATTTTCTTCTCTCGTATAGCGATGGCCTATATCTTGGTACAACAACGCTATATCAGCTGTATCATCGGATGATAATGAGTTGATATAGTCTAATATATATTGAAGAGCTTCCTCTTTACTTCCTTGTAAATTCATATTATGAGCAACAACCCTCTTACTCCAAGTAATCTTCTTTTGATCCTTTGATTGTTCGGCTAACTTTAGCATCTCATAACTAATACTAAGCGCCTCGTCTATACTATCATGCTCCCTGTAATATCTATTTATCCAATACAGGTTTTGTAATGCTGCGGAGTCTGTATCTGCTTTTTCTAGTTCTATCCTTAAAGAATCTAAATTTGAGTATTGAGCATAACTAAAATTATTAATTCCGAAAAATAGGGTTATCGTAATCAAAAAAATCAATTTCATTCTTTAAAATTAATTTTTTTATCGAATTTAACAATAACTTTTTTTCCTAAAATATTCAATTTAAGGTCTTTAATTAAAAACTTAAAAAAAAACATTGTTTTTTTACAAAAAATATTTTGTGATATATGAAATAGTTCATATATTTGCAATCGCGAAACAAAAGGGTCAGTAGCTCAGCTGGATAGAGCACCTCCCTTCTAAGGAGGCGGTCAAAGGTTCGAATCCTTTCTGACTCACAAAAAAGTCTTATTCTCATTGAGGGTAAGACTTTTTTTATAACCTTTCTAAACCTGAGTTTCTGGCTATACTTTTCATGATACTTATGAAAGATTTCTCCATTAATTTCACCGTTCGCAACCGTCTCTCCCATTCTTTTCGACTTTTACTTTTAGTTGAGCAATGCTTTTTCAATAGAACACTATTCTCTTCTTGTTCTTAAAAGAAAGCCTCAAAATGCCATAATAGAAATGATTAATCGGATTAGAAATAGATTACTTCAATACATTGACGTGACCGTAAAGTTCACACTTTTCATTTGTAAAAGCATCTTTAATTTCAATTTTCCAGATGTAAACTCCATTTTCTACAAAACTACCTGACTTGCAAGTTCCATCCCATCCAACGGCAACATTGTAAGACTCAAACATGAGCTCACCCCAGCGATTGAATATTGCCATATGAAAGCTGTCAGGATCATATCCACTTGTAAATACCGGTTGAAAATACTGATTGTACTGATCTCCGTCTGGTGTGAATGAATTAGGAATATAATATGCTTGATAACCCTGAACTTTCACTACTTGAAAAGCAGAGTCAACACAACCTATATCATTGTAGGCATATAAAACTGTTGTATAATGTCCAGACTTCATTGTTGAATAAACATGACTAGGATTTTCACTTATCGACGCCCCACCATCTCCAAAAGACCAACTGTAATTTGTAGCATTTTGCGACTGATTTAAAAAAGTAACTGATGGATCTTCAATAAATAACGTACTTGGATTGTAGGTAAAGCTTGCGATTGGTTGATCTTCAGCACAAACTAGATCTACATGAGTTAATGATGAGCTACAACCATTACTGTTGATAGACAATGTCACGTCATAACAACCATCGTCCTGATAAACGTGATTTGCCGCCCCGCATCCACTATAGGTGTTTCCATCTCCAAAATCCCAAGTACAAATCGCGCCTGAGTCAATGCCTGATGAATTATTACTGAATTCTGTATTAATTGGAGCACATCCTAAAGGATTCAAAACAGTAAAATCTACCACCGGAGTTTCTTTTACATCCACAAGAATTGAAGACTCATCTTGACATCCATTAATATCGGTAACTCTTAAAGTGACATTGTAGCTTCCACTAGCTGCATAATTGTGAGTGGGATTAGCCCCAGCCCCATTATTTCCATCTCCAAAATCCCACAAATAAGTCGCGATTCCTGCATCTGCAGTCGAGTTAGTACCATCAAACAAAAAACTATTCCCAAGAAGACACTGCGGAGTTTGAGCCACTATATCAGCCTCCCCCATACATGTTTGAGTAATCACTAAATCTTCTGTGGCAATATCCATTCCGTTTCCTCCAACGCTGTTGAAATGAATCACATAATGAATAGTTGGCGATGTGGCTATTCCTGTCAAGGTTATTTGCTGATAAACGCCATTTAGCGTTAAAGTAATATCGTCTAGGACAGTTCCATAATTGTCTTCCAGGCTCAAAGTTACATTTGTTCCTCCATAAGATTCCCTAATCCACATACTGGCACTCACTTCGCAACCAACCGAGACACCTGTAACTTGTCTGTCATAGATATCAACATTGGTAATACCACTTTGAATATTAAACCATCCAAAATAGGCACCGCTCATGATCATACTTGCATTATGGTTACTCCCTCCGGTCCCATATAAAACAGCTCCATTAACTCCAACGATTACAGAAGTATCGAATGGCTCATTCAACAAAGTTGTTGAACAACTTGTTCCTTGTGCAATTGCAGCAGACAGAGAGAGTAAAACAATTAAAAATGTGATAAAAATACCTTTCAAAAAAACGGAAAATTTTACGAGGCTATTCAAGCCATCTGGTAAGCTTAAACTGGGGTAATACATAACTATTTAATTATTTAATTGAGACCAATGTACTTGTCTAAATAATCTAAGGACAAATTTAAGGAGTCTTCTCCTAAACGATTGAAATTCAGCACAGATGCCTATTTTAAGTCAGGTTTTTATTAACAAATTGGAATCCTAAAACAAGAAAGATCAATATTCTAAGGCAGGTTCTATTCGGACTTTATATGTTAATTATATAAACTTTGAATATTTTTAACTTTTCTTCTCTATGTGACTGTATCAATTAAAAGTGAACTGGTTTAATAAAAAACAATTGTTTTGGCATTGTAAGAAACTGAAAGTGATGCGCTTCTAATCTTATCTAATGTTCCTACATTAACGATTAAACTCTTCAATACCTTTATACAACTTCAAAATCTTGAAACAAATAGTTCGAATTCATGTTGTTTGAGGGCATAAAAAAAGCCCTAGAGTTAAACTCTAGGGCTTTTTAGCTTTATAAAAGCTTTGTTAGCTTATTTAACAATTACATTGCTGTTAAAGACTTGGTTATTAGTAACAACTCTTACTAAATAAACTCCTGATTCAACATTTCCTAAAGAAACTTCTTGTTGAGCTCCAGCAGCCATCACATAAGTGTTACTATAAATAACTTTTCCTTGTACATCTATAACTTCCATTACAATGTTACTTTCATTTTTACCATTAGTAATAAAGAAAGTACCATCATTAGGGTTAGGATAAACTCCAAATGTTGTAGCTTCTCCTTCTGTGATATTTGTACAATCAACTAAGTTAACTGTTATTTGAGTAGAAGCTACTGGACAGATACCATTATCTACAACATATGTAAATTGGTATGGTCCATTAGGTAATCCATCAGCAATAAATCTATTCCCATTTAATAGCCCTGTACCTGTATTATCATTCCAAACACCTCCAGCATCAACTGTACCAGTTAATCCATCAAATAAGAATACATCTCCATTACTACAAGCTTGGAAGTTAGAGATTGCAGAACCAGTGTTCGTTTGAGTTGCTGCATTAATAGCTACAGTAGCAGTATCAGCATCACATGTATTAGAAACAATGTAATAAACTTCGTTTCCAGTTAAGCTAAATGCTCCAGTATTAACAGTAGTATCATCTACAATCGCAGAAGAGTTACTTGGATATTCCCAATCTCCTAGGTTTGTCAATTGACCTGTTAAGTTACTCCATAAATCAACTGTATCTCCAGCACAAACAGAAAGAGGCGTAGCTGGTCCTTCTCCAGCGTATCCATCTAATGAATAATCTGAAACAATTAAGTTAATCAAACCACTTTGAGTAGAAGAAGATCCACCTACATAGAACATAACAGTATCACCTGCAGTAGCACCACAAATCTCAACTGAACCTCTTGATGACTGACCACAAACGCTAAAATTCGATGAATTGTATGCAATTTGCCCAAATGTTTCCATACTATCACAAATGATTGTATCGTGAGCATAAGCACCAACCACTGAGTTAAAGTCAGAACCACAAGTAGCGATTAATAAGTGTCCAGAAGTAGGTATAACTGTTTTAAACCATACAGTATTATATTGACTACCAGGTAATGCACTTTCATTAGCCTGTAATGTTGCACCAATATTAGAGAATACTCTTGCAGAGAAATCTGTATTAGGAGCTACAAAGATAGCATCACATGTTGTATCGTTTAATACTGGAGTAGCAACAAATAATGGTCCTACCCAATCACTTTCATCTCCACCTCCACAATTTGCACGAACGTAGAACTCATATACAGCTCCTAAGTTTAATCCAGCAATTGTATCGATAGTATCAGCAGCAACAACCATAGTTCCAGAACCTTGAGTAAAGCCTATTTCTCCATACTCAATATCCCATGATGTTTCAATTGCACCAGCATTCCAGTTAATAACTACTGAATCTTGTGACTGATATACCTCTGCTAAATCAGTAGGTCTAGGGCATGAAATAATTTCTAATTTAATATTATCAATACCTAATCCATCTGAATTATATGGATAGTTATCTTCTTGACCAAATTTAACTTGGAAAGTAGTTGAGAACATTTGTGAGTTATCACCAAGGACTTCAGCAACAAATACACCTTGATCTACGCTAAGCCAGTTATTAGTAACTCTTCCTGACCAATCATAAACCTCAATCCATGAATCGGTATCACTTCCTCTTACCCAAACTCTATCTCCAGAATGATTTTCATCTCCCCAATCAGCAAAGTCGAATGAAAGGAAAACATTATCTGTCAATGTATAGTTTGACATATCTAAAGTTAAAACTAGTTCATTAGCAACTACACTTCCGCTTGTATGTACATCTAAGAAAGCTGCTCCATTTCCTCCATTATTCTCAGGAGCAAATGTACCAATAGTTAATCTACCAAATGCATTATCATCAGTATAGAATGCCCAAGCTTTATCTGTTCCACAATATACATTTCCAGTTCCTACTATTGAATCATTAATTGTCTCAAAATCTTCAACAAATGGTAAGGTTACTGGTTGTAAACTATTACAAGTCTCAATGTTAGTTTGGAAACCAAAAGGTCCTACCCAGTTACTAACATTACCAACAGCACAAGAATCTTGAACGTAGAACTCATAAGCTGTATTTGGAGATAATGTATCTATCGTTAATGGGTTGAATGCATTGGTAATTAAATACCCTGTTCCAGGAGTAAATCCAGCAGGCCCAAACTCAACATTCCAGTTAGTTGCACCTCCAGTTGTCCAACCTAATACAGCAACAGTATCAGTTAAACCTGTAACTGTTAAGTTAGAAGGATCAGCACATGCTGGCTCAAAAATATGAATATCATCGATATACCAACCATCTCTTTGACCACTTCCATCAGACTCTAAAACAAATCTAAAACGAACATTTGCTACATTATAAGCACTTAAATCAAATGATTCTTTTTTCCACCATGAGTTATCAGGTGTCTCTGTTCCAGTTCCCCAATCAGCATATGAATCTTCGTGGAAATATGTTGAATAAGCCCCTGATCCTGTATATGCTGAAGATGGTAAATTTGTGTATGTAGCACCTCCATCTGTAGAGATTTGAACATAACACTCATCATAAGTACCTTCAGTCTTAGCAATATGCCAAAACTCAATAACAGGTGTAGTTGCAACAGATAAATCTAAAATACCTGTTTCATGTAATATATTTTCATCACTTGCTGAATAAGCATTATGCATACTTTGAGTTCCTCCATGTGCTAAAGTTGTTGAAAGAGCCCAAGCTACATCACTACTTGATTCATTTTCAAAAAACAATGTATTATCTTCAAAATCTTCCATTAGTGGGAATGGATGAGGTCCATAAGCTGTAGTGAAAGACAATGAAGTCCAATTACTTACAGCTCCTACTCCACATGAATCTTGAACGTAAACATCATAGCTAGTTCCAGCTGTTAAACCAGTTATATTATATGGTTTAGCAGTATTAACAACCATAGTTCCTGTTCCAGGAGTAAATCCAGCAGGTCCATATTCTAAATTCCAATTTGCTGCTCCTCCAGTAGTCCATGAAATATCAGCTCCTGTTGAAGACACATTTGATGCTGCTAATGCAGTTGGAGCAGGACATGCAGGTAATTGATGGATATCAAAGTTATCTAAATAAAAGTTTAAATCAACACCTCCATAAGTAGCTCCTTCATTTGCCCAAAAAGCAAATTTGGCACTTGAAGTATAAGATGATAAATTGTATAATCTTGTTTCTCCAGTATTAGATGGGCTATTAGTAGCGTTAAAAATCTCTAATGTATCCCAAGTCGTTCCGTTATCTTCACTAATTAATAAGATAATTTCATCATCACTATCTAGCGTTGCAGAATTCGATCCTGAGTAAGTAGTTACACCAACATCAAAACTCAACTCCCAAGCAGTCATCCCAGACAAATCAAACTCTGGACTAATTAACCACTCTTTATCTCCAGTTAACCACATCTCTATTCTAGCAGCACCTGTAGTTCCACTATTTAAGAATCCATCAGATGTCCATTTTCCTGTTCCTAAAGAAGATGGTCCAGCCGAAGGTGTTCCATCACCTGCTTCTTCCCAACAAGTAGGAACAAAAGAAGAAAAGCTTTCTGTATAAACAGGAGTATAAGTACCACATGGAGTTGTAAAAGAAACCGAACTCCAAGCACTTACATCTCCAGCACCACATGAATCTTGTACATATACATCATAATCTGTATTAGCAGTTAGCATAGACAAAGAAAGTGGGTTCGTAACATTTGTCATCAAAGTACCAGAACCAGGAGTAAATCCAGCTGGACCATACTCTAAATTCCAGTTAGCAGCTCCACCTGTTGTCCAACCAATATCAGCTCCAGTTGAAGATACATTAGATGCAGCTAAAGCTGTTGGTGCAGGACAAGAAGGAGGTGTAAATGAATACACTTGACCGTCAGCAGGAACAGTACTTAATGAAGTCGTTTCAGTAGTATTACTAGCATTTGGAGTAGCTCCTGTTCCATCTAGTGACAAGAACGTAGAAACTCCAGAAATCCCAATAGATGCACTTGGCGTATTCGGTGTTCCTGTCTCACTTCTGTAAACATATTCTACAACATTAGTTGTCTCATATAATTTAACTTGAAATGACACAACAGGATCAGAAGATCCAAATCTCCACTCCCAGTTTAAGAACTCGAATGTAAAAACTCGATTGGGAGCTGTTCCAGTTACAACGTAAGCTGCAGTAGAACCACCAGTAGCACTACCATCTAAATCATCCCAAAGTGGAGCTAATAATGGACGACGTACAGCACTCGTATTATCTAAATCATTTGTTGTAGAACTTGATGCTCCCGACGCAAAAGATATAAATCCGTTAGAGCATGCTACTACATCTGTATAATCAACTCCATCAAAATTAAATGTAAATCCGATTGGAATACTTGGTGAAACAGCATCATCTGCTTCAATTGAGTTAACATCTGTCCCTCCCGTTATGGGTGTAAAAGAGCCAGATGAAGCAGCAAAAGCATAAGCTCCAGCCTGAGCATCCGCTTTAGACATGGAGAATAACCCCAGAGCTAAAGAGAATAAAACTGTAATTTTCTTCATTTTGTATATATATTAGTTAATAAATCAAAAATAAAAGTACAAAATTATATTAACAACAGATTAACATGTTGATAACTATAGGCTTTTGTACAAAATAAAAAAAAAGGCTTGTAGAAAATTCTACAAGCCTTTTTCACTTAATAATTTAGTTTATTATCAAATAGTTTTACTTAACAATCACATTTGTATTAAATACTTGATTATTAGTAATTACTCTTATTAAATAAACTCCAGCCTCAACATTTCCTAAAGAAACTTCTTGTTGAGATCCTGAAGCCATAACATAAGTGTTACTATAAATAACTTTTCCTTGTACATCTATAACTTCCAATGCTATATTACTGTCATTTTTACCATTTGTAATAAAGAATGTTCCGTTATTAGGATTAGGATATACACCAAATGTTGTAGCTTCTTCTTCCGAAATATTCGTACAATCAACTAAGTTAACCGTTACTTGTGTAGAAGCAGCAGGACAAACACCATTATCCACAGTATAAGTAAACTGGTAAGGTCCATCAGGTAATCCATTCGCTACAAATTTATTACCATTTAATAAACCAGTGTTGGTATTATCAGTCCAATTTCCACCTGCATCAATAGCACCTGTTAACCCTTCAAATAAATATACATCTCCATTACTACAAGCTTGGAAATTAGAAACTGCAGTTCCTGTATTTGTTTGTGTAGCAGCGTTAATAACCACAGTTGCAGTATCGGCATCACATGTATTTGTAACAATATAATAAACTTCGTTTCCAACTAAACTAAATGCTCCAGTATTTGCTGTTGTATCATCAACAATAACTGCCGAATTTGAAGGATATTCCCAATCTCCTGCATTTGTTAATTGATTTGAAAGCTGACTCCATAAATCAATTGTATCTCCAGCACAAGCAGCTAAAGGCTCTTGAGGCCCCTCACCTGCATATCCTTCCATTGAATAATCTGAAACGATTAAGTTGATAATTCCACTTTGAGTAGAAGAAGACCCACCTACATAAAATAAGATGGTATCTCCAGGAGTTGCTCCACAAATTTCAACACTTCCGTTACCATACGATCCACAAACACTATATGAAGATGAAGTATAAGCGCTTGCATAAGCAACTTGACCAAAAGTCTCCATACTATCACATATTAAAGTATCATAAGCATAGGCTCCTACAACTGAAGTAAAATCCGAACCACAAGTTCCAATCACTAAATGACCTGAAGCTGGTATCACAGTCTTAAACCAAGCTGTATTGTATTGAGTTCCAGGTAAACCACTTTCGTCAGTTTGTAAGGTTGCTCCAATATTAGAAAATACTCTAGCAGAAAAATCAGTATTTGGAGTAACTAGAATAGCGTCGCATGTCGAATCATTTAAAATTGGTGTAGCATAAACATAAGGACCTATCCAATCACCTTCATCTCCACCACCACAATCAGCTTGTAAATAGAACTCATAAATTGCTCCTAAGTTTAAGTTAGCAATAGTATCAATAGTATCACCTACAGCAATCATTGTACCTGATCCTTGAGCAAATCCTAGTTCTCCATACTCTATATTCCACATTGTTTCTTGATATCCAGCATTCCAGTTAAAAACAACTGTATCCATGTTAGCATAAACTTCTGCCATATCATATGGGTTTGGACATGTAGGTTCATAAATATGTACATCATCAATATACCATCCCTCATCTTGAACAGAACCATCAGATTCTAATCTAAATCTAAATCGAACGTCAGATACTGTATAACCAGCTAAGCTAAATTGCTCTTTTTTCCAATGCGAATTATCAACATCATCAGTATTATCCCATTCACTGTATGAATCCTCATTAAAATAACCTGAGTAACCTCCGATTCCTCTGTAAGTAGACGACGGCAATACAGAATAAGTAGCTCCTCCATCAGTAGAGATTTCAACAAAAGCTTCATCACAACAACCTTCCAATTCAGCAATATGCCAAAACTCTAATACAGGAGCTCCTGTACCCGATAAATCTAAAATACCTGTTTCATGTAAAATATTATCAGCATTTGAACCATAATCATTATAAGCACTTTGGTTTCCTGAATGCGCTAATGCATTAGTTAGTACCCAATCAGTATTTGAACTTGCATCATTTTCAAAGAATAAAACACTATCCTCAAAATCTTCCATTAATGGGAATGGATGCATGTTTGGTAAAGTAGTTAAACTTAACACAGACCAGTTACTTACATCACCAGCTCCACATGAATCTTGTACATAAACATCATAACCAGTATTAGATGTTAACATAGATAAACTATATGGATTGGTAATATTCATAACCGTTGTTCCTGACCCAGGTGTAAATCCAGCTGGACCATATTCAATGTTCCAGTTAGTTGAACCACCAGTTGTCCAACCAATATCTGCACCACTTGACGTGATATTTGAAGCTGTTAAAGCTGTTGGTTGTGGACATGACGGAGCAGGTCCCTGTGACATTACAATATCATCGATATAGAAATAGTAATCTCCTGTACCATAATTAGTATAAAACCTCATGTACATGTCTCCAGGTAATGGAGTAAAGGTAACATTAACCGAAGCACAAGAAGTAGACGGCGAATGATTAGAAGCATCTATTGTGTATGCTGTTGTCCAAGGACCTGAAGCACTTGCAGAATACTGAACCTCAGTAGTTCCAAACGTAACAGGAGTAGCTCCTCCACCAGACCAGTCTATAACTTTATACATAAAATCTAAAGTTATTAGCCCTCCATTTGATGTTCCTATCGAACTCGATGTTAAGTTACCTCCTGAACTGGTGTAAATATTATCCCTTACCGAAGTGCTCGCCTCGCAAGGGTCTGTTGTAGTGGTTGAGTAGGACCCAGACCAGACGCCCATACTACTTTCAAAATCCTCAGAATATGAAATCTGAGCATTTGCATTGTAACCTCCTAGTGTCAGTAGAGACAATGCAAAAAATTTGTAAAATCTTTTCATTTTTTAATCGTTATTAGTTAATAAATCGAAAATAAAAGTACAAAAATAAATTAACATTAGATTAACATAGTGATCACTTAATCTTATTATTAGACAAAAAAAGGCCTGTAGAGCTTTCTACAGGCCTTTTTTTATAAGCTAAATATGATGTTTTATCCAGCTATTCTATTCAATAATCACATTTACATTAAACATTTGATTATCTGTCATTAATCGTATTAAATAGATTCCTAAATCTATGTTTTCTAAAGAAACTTGTTGTTGGCCTCCAGCTTCCATCATAAAAGTGTCAGTATAGAGCACCTTACCTTGAATGTCGATAACTTCCATTACAACTGAGTTTTCTTTTTCATTATTTGTAATGATAAAAGTTCCTTTATTTGGATTAGGGTATACATTAAATATGGTAGGTCCATTTTCCGAAATAGTTGTGCAATCCACTAAATTTACGGTTACTTGGGTAGAGGATGGAGGACAAACACTGTTATCAACAGTATAAGTAAACTGATATGGTCCATCTGGTAAACCATCTGCTATAAACTTACTATCGCTACTTAGCAAACCTGTATTCGTATCATCTTCCCATGTTCCTCCAGCATCAATGGTTCCAGTTAGCCCATTAAACAAAAAGACATCTCCATTACTACAAGCTACAAAGTTTGACAATGCTTCACCTGAATTGGCTGCTGTTACAGCGTTAATAACTACAGTTGCAGTATCAGCATCACATAAATTGGCGACAACATAATAAATTTCATCTCCAATCAATGATAGTGCCCCTGTATTTGCAGTGGTATCATTTACAATAACAAATGGATTAGATGGATACTCCCAATAACCATTATTTGATTGCTGATTAGAAAGTTGCTCTCGTAAGTTAATGGTATCACCTGCACATACTGACAATGGTTCATCTGGACCTTCTCCAGCATACCCGTCAAACGAATAGTCTGAAACTACAAGGTGGATGATTCCACTTTCAGAATAACTCGTCCCCCCAACATAAAACATTACTGTATCACCAGGAGTTGCCCCACAAATTACGACCGCACCATTACCTGAGGCACCGCAAACACTATAGGTTGATGGTGAATAAGCACCTGCATATCCAATTCTATGAAAAGTTTCCATACTGTCACATATTAAAGTATCATTTGCAAAAACTCCAACTATTGAATTAAAATCAGAATTACAAGTCTCAATCAACAGATGGCCTGAAGCTGGAATAACAGTTTTAAACCACACTGTATTGTATTGTTCACCTGGTAAATTACTTTCACCCGCTTGCAATGAAGTCCCAATATTGGAAAATATTCTAGTTGAAAAATCTGTATTAGGACTGACAAAAATAGCGTCACATGTTAAATCATTCAATGCCTCTGTAGCGACAATATGAGGTCCCATCCAGTCACTAACATCTCCACTACCACAATCAGCTTGGACATAAAATTCATACACAGCTCCTAAATTTAAGTTTACAATTGTATCCTGAATATCATTTGAGGAAACAACGGTTCCTGTTCCTTGAACAAAACCTATTTCTCCATACTCAATATTCCACATTGTTTCTTGATTCCCAGCTGTCCAGCTTATAATAACACTATCCATACTAGAATAAGTGTTCACAAAGTCAAACGGAGTCGGACAACTCGGTTCATATATCTTTATATCATCAATATACCAACCGTTACCATTATGCTGTGAATATCCATCTGCATCTACGACAAAACGGATACGAACATTTGAAACGCTATAATTTCTCAAATCAAAAACTTCTTTTTTCCACCAACTATTATCAGGGCTCCCCCCATCTGTACTCCATTGAGTATATGAGAGATTTGCAAAATAACCAAAATAAGCTCCAGCACTTCTATATTCTGAAGAAAGTAAATTATTATAAGTTACACCACCATCAATTGAGATTTGTACACGACATTGATCGAATTGTTCTGTATTAGCAATATGCCAAAATTCTAATACAGGAGCTCCAGCCATTGATAAGTCTAAAATACCTGTTTCGTGCAAAATATTATTCTCGTTTGAATGGTAAATATTCTGTACACTGTGATTTCCTGAATGGGCTAATGTATCGGTTAATATCCAATCAGTATTTGAATTTTCATCGCTTTCAAAAAACAGAACACTATCTTCAAAATCTTCTAATAAAGGAAAAGGGTGCATACTTGGTTGAGTTGTTACACTAATTACTGTCGAGGCACTAACATCTCCTACCCCGCAAGAGTCCTGAACATAAATATCATAATTTGTATTTGGGTTTAACATTGTTAAACTAAATGGATTGGGCACATTGAAAGCCTTAGTTCCTGAGCCAGGCATAAATCCTACTGGACCGTATTCTACATTCCAATTAGCTGCCCCTCCACTTGTCCATAATATATCTACTCCATTTGAAGTAATATTTGAAGCTGAAACATTTAATGGCTGTGGACAAGAAGAAACTGCCCCTTGGATTAAGTTAATATCATCAATATAAAAATAATAGTCTCCAGTATTATAAGTTGTAACAAAACGCATATATAAATCACCTGGACTAGGAGTAAAATTCGCATTGATGGTATTACATGAAGAAGACACATTATGGTTAGAAGCATTTATGGTGTAAATTGTTTGCCAAGGTCCAGAAGCACTAGCTGCGTATTGAACCTCAGTAACTCCAAACGTTGAATGTGTAGGTAAATTTCCATAATAATCAATCACCTTATATTTAAAATCTAAAGCAATTGTACCACCATTAGAAGTCCCAATAAGGCCTGAAGTCAAATGACCACCTGATGGATTATAAATATTATCTCTTACAGACATTATGCCTTCACAGGGCATTATGCTCGAAGTAAAATACGAGCCTGACCAAATTCCCATTCCATTTTCAAAATTTTCGGTATACGAAATTTGAGCATACATTTTGTAGCTCGTCGTTACTATTAGGGATAGTGCAATTAATTTTAATATTCTTTTCATTTTTTCATTCTATTGATTATAAAATTTTAAGTACTTTCACGAAAGTATATGATCACGCATTAATAACTAAATTTTTAATAAAATCTATAGTACTACATCAAAACACTAATCTATATGAATTTAGAACTAAAAAATAAAACAGCTTTTGTTTGTGGAAGCACCCAAGGAATAGGTAAAGCAACAGCTATTCAATTAGCCCAACAAGGTGCAAACATTGTGCTTATTGCTCGTAATGAAACAGCCTTAATAACAATAAAGAATAGCCTACCAACTTCTGAAAATCAAAAACACGATTATATTGCTGTTGATTTCTCTAATCCAGCAAACGTTTCGGCTAAAATTAGCGCGTATATCAAAAAACACCCTTATGCTAACATACTTGTCAATAACACTGGTGGCCCTGCTGGCGGATTAGCAATTGACGCCAATACAGATGAATTTATTCATGCTTTTAACATGCACCTCATTAACAATCAAATTCTTGCTAAGCACTTAGTTCCTTTGATGAAAGAAAATGGTTACGGGCGCATTATTAACATCATTTCAACTTCTGTAAAACAACCTTTGAACGGTTTGGGGGTGTCTAACACAATAAGAGGAGCTGTTGCTAACTGGTCAAAAACTCTAGCTAATGAACTAGGTCAATACAACATCACTGTCAATAATGTATTACCAGGAGCAACCAATACCATTCGTTTAAAAACAATTATTGAAAACAAAGCTTCAAAATCGGGTCAATCAATTGATGAAGTTAGTCAAACGATGACCAGTCAAGTTCCCATGTTAAGGTTTGCAGAAGCTGAAGAGATAGCCAATGGCGTTGCGTTTCTAGCGTCCCCAGCAGCAAGTTATATTAATGGAGTTAACTTGCCTATTGATGGGGGAAGAACAAAGTCACTTTGATCTTATAATAAATCAGTTTTAAGGCTGACAAATCTCACTTAAACAGTTTGCTTGAATAGCTATCTTAGAGGTGTAGAAATTAAATAACACAAAAAAGTAAAAGTATGACGCAAACCGTTGAGATTAATCAAGGAGAGATTAAAATTAAATTTAATGAGCCAGTTAAAGGAAAAGTTAGTTTAAAAGACCTAGGTATCGAAAGTGAATCAATCACATTAGAGAGTGGGTTATTGAGGCTAGTTTTTGATATGGAAGGAATTGGGGAACACCATTATTTTCAGGTACCAACCATGACTATTGTTTATGAAGAAGAAGTTGGAGAAACCCATTGGCAATGTGATTTTAACGAGGAAACAATAGTCGATAAGACAGACCACCATGGTCACTCGACAGTGATTTTATTAAATAGAAAAAAATTAAGTGAATTGGAGCATAGACATGAAAACACTTTAATTCTACACGCTGAATTCCCTCAGCCTGTTCATTTGAGTACAACAAAGTCTACCATCAATTTCTTTAATTAAAATTATTGAATAATTAATTTATAACTTATATTTATAATGCCTTGCACCTGAGAAAGTGCAAGGCATTATTTATAAAACCCTTTTATATGTTTAGTGCCGAAGATTTCCTTTCCATGAAATCAAAAGAAGATTTTATAGAGATTGCGAATAAAAAAGAGATAAAAATTTCTAAAGTTTTAAAGAAATTAAATTACGAAGAAGAACTTAAAAAACTCCAAGTTGAATTGGTTAATTTGCAACAATGGGTTTCCAAAAATAAATTAAGAGTTGCTGTAATTTTTGAAGGACGTGATGCAGCTGGAAAGGGAGGTTCGATTAGACGTTTTACAGAACACTTAAATCCACGTTCGATGCGTGTTGTTGCCTTAGCAAAACCTACCGAAGTTGAAAAGGGTCAATGGTACTTTAGACGTTACATAAAAGAATTGCCTAACCCTGGAGAAATTGTTTTCTTTGATAGAAGTTGGTATAACAGAGCTGTTGTTGAGCCTGTTATGGGATTTTGTACAAAAGAACAGTATGATAAATACATGGTCCAAGTACCTGAGTTTGAACATATGCTATATGAAGATGGTGTTATTCTTATCAAGTTTTGGTTTTCAATCTCTAAAAATGAACAGATTAAACGTTTTGAAAGTCGTCTCAATAACCCTTTAAAAATATGGAAGTTTAGTCCTGTTGACAAGCGAGGGCAAGAATTATGGGATGATTATACTTTTTATAAGGAACAAATGTTTAGTAAAACACATACTTCATACAGTCCTTGGATTATTGTAAAAACCAATGACAAAAAAGAAGCTAGATTGGAAAGTATTAGATATGTGCTTTCTCAATTTGAATACGATGGAAAAAAAGATGCTTCTACTACCCTATTTCCTGACCCAAATATCATCAATAGATACCATAGACATGTAAAACAAATCGATAACTAAATCAATTATGGAACTAGAAACAATAAATTTAACCGAAGAAGACATCAAAGTATTAAATTCCAAAGCTGGTTTAAAACGTTTAATTTCATACCCCAAAATTGATTTAAAGAAAACGATTCGTTATGTTAATTACGAAAAGTATTTGGATGAACTACAAGTCGAATTAATTCAATTACACAATTGGGTGATTAACAACAATAAAAAAATGATTGTTGTTTTTGAAGGAAGAGATGCAGCTGGTAAAGGTGGAGCTATCCGAAGAATAACGGAACATATCAACCCTCGTCACTTTAAAATCGTCGCACTTCCAAAACCAGATGAAGTTGAAAAAGGGCAATGGTATTTTCAACGTTATGTCAACCAATTACCCAAAGAAGGCGAAATTGTTTTCTTTGACCGTAGTTGGTATAATAGAGCAATTGTTGAACCTGTGAATGGTTTTTGTACTCCTGAAGAATACGATACTTTTATGAATCAAGTGAATCATTTTGAAAAAATGATTACCGAATCAGGAACAATTTTAATCAAACTCTATTTTTCAATCTCAAAGGAAGAACAGGCTAAACGTTTTGAAGACATCAAGAAGAATCCACTAAAAAAATGGAAAATGACACCTGTTGATGAAAATGCTCAGGAACTTTGGGATGTGTATACCAAATATAAAAAAGCCATGCAGAAAAAAACTAATACCAAGTATGCTCCATGGAAAATTATCAAAGCGAATAAGAAGACAAAAGCTAGAATCGCTGCAATTGAACATCTATTAGCTGTAACTCCGTATGACAATAAAAATGAGGAATTATTAAATAGTTTTACCAGAGAAGAATAGCCCTTAAATCAAATCATAAAAAAAGCTGTAATTAAAATTAATTACAGCTTTTTTATTTATATGTCTCTAACTATTATTTCAAAATTGATCTTGCGATAACAATGTTTTGAATTTCTGAAGTTCCTTCATAAATCTGAGTGATTTTAGCATCTCTCATTAAACGCTCAACATGGTATTCTTTTACGAAACCATAACCTCCATGAACTTGAACAGCCTCTACTGTAGTATCCATAGCTACTTGAGAAGCATATAATTTTGCCATAGCTCCAGATGTATTGTAATCCATCCCTTGATCTTTGTGCCAAGCTGATTTATGTACTAATAATCTAGCTGCTTCTATCTCTAAAGCCATTTTTGACAGTTTAAACTGAATTGCTTGATGATTAGAAATTGTTTTTCCAAATGCTTCTCTTTCTTTTGAATAAGCCAATGCTAATTCGTAAGCTCCTGCTGCTATACCTAATGCTTGTGAAGCAATTCCAATACGTCCACCAGCTAAAGTTTTCATAGCAAATTTAAACCCAAATCCATCCTCTCCTATTCTATTCTCTTTAGGAACTTTTACATCGTTAAACATTAATGTATGTGTATCGGAACCTCTAATTCCTAACTTATCTTCTTTAGCTCCTACTACAAATCCTTCCATATCTTTTTCGACGATAAAAGCGTTAATACCTCTATGCCCTTTTTCAGGATCAGTTTGTGCAATAACTAAATAGGTTGATGCTGTACTACCGTTAGTAATCCAGTTTTTAGTTCCATTTAATAGGTAATAATCCCCTTTGTCTTCTGCTGTAGTTCTCTGAGAAGTCGCATCAGAACCAGCTTCAGGCTCAGATAAACAGAATGCACCTACTTTTTCACCTTTAGCTAAAGGAACTAAGTATTTTTGTTTTTGTTCCTCACTACCAAAAGTTTCTAATCCCCAACATACTAAAGAATTGTTAACAGACATTGCAACAGAAACAGAAGCATCAATTTTTGAGATTTCTTCCATTGCTAAGGCATAAGAAATAGTATCCATACCACTTCCACCATACTTTGGATCAACCATCATTCCCATAAAACCTAGTTCTCCTAATTGTTTTAATTGTTCTAAAGGAACTGTTTGATTGGTATCTCTCTCAATTACTCCTGGTTTACAAACGTTTTGAGCAAAATCACGTGCTGCATCTCTAACAGCTATTTGCTCTTCTGTTAACTTAAATTCCATTGTTATATCTTTTTTTAATTCTTTTATAAAATAATCTCCCAAATTTAATAATAATTCAGCAGAGGACAAAGAAGATCGTTTGTTTAGTTTCTATAAAATCATTTAGCTAAATAGACAAATTAGCACACCTTTTGATTGCTCACTAAAATATTCTTATTTTTGGCAGTAACAACTTATGAAACAAAGTCAGTATTCGATTATTGGATTAATGTCTGGGACATCATTAGATGGGCTTGATATTGCCTTATGTCACTTTAAACAAACGAATGACCAATGGGATTTTTCAATTGTAGAAAGTAAAACCTACCGTTATTCTAAAGCATGGAAAAAGCGTTTACAAAATATTGAAAATGAATCTGCTTTAAATTTTGTTAAAACTGATAGCGACTTAGGACTACTCTTCGCTGAAAAAGTCAATACTTTTCTTATTGAATTTGATCTTGAGAAAACTTCTATTGATGCAATAGCTTCACATGGACATACTATCTTCCACCAACCTCATTTAGGTTTTTCAACTCAAATAGGTAATGGAGCTCAATTGTGTGCTAAAACAGGAATCAAAACTATTGTTGATTTTAGAGCAGTAGATGTTGCCCTTGGGGGGCAAGGTGCTCCTCTTGTTCCCATTGGAGATCAACTTTTATTTAGTGAATATGATTACTGCCTAAACATTGGTGGAATTGCCAATATTTCTTCACAACAAAATGAGTTAAGAATTGCAAAGGACATCACTTTCGCCAACATGATAGGAAACCATATCTGTCAAAAGATTAATCAAGATTTTGATGACCAAGGAAAATTAGCTCAATCAGGAAGTATTCATCCCCCTTTTTTAGAATTACTAACTAAAACAGTGGCTATTTCTACAAAAAATAATGCTTCTTTAGGAAAAGAAACTTTTGTAAAACATATACAGCCCTATATTGATCAGCTTAAAATTTCTGTGGAAGACCAACTCCATACACTAGCCCATCATTTATCTGATAAAATTGCCGACAATATTACCCCTAAAAGTAGTTTACTAATAACTGGCGGAGGTGCATTCAATGATTTTTGGATAAAGTTAATTCAAGAAAAAAGCAAAGCTAAAATTACAATTCCTGATCATCAACTGATCGAATTTAAAGAGGCTTTAATTTTTGCTTTTCTTGGAGCACTTAGGCTAAACAACGTTTACAACTCGCTTTCATCGGTAACAGGAGCTCGTAAAGATGCAATTGGAGGCTGTATTTATACTTTTTAAAACATTCGTAATTGATTCGTTATTTTAGGTATAAATAGCGAACAGTCTAATGGCTTACTGGACGAATTTTCCGTAAAATACTTTTTTAATCCTAGTTCATAAGTTTGTTTAATAATATCTGATATATTTCCTGATCCCGTTCGACTAGATTTATTTTTTAGATTTCCTAACTGACCTTTGTGTAATGTTTTAATCTGATTTAAAACCTTATCGGCTCGTTGCGGATAATGAGTTCTCACCCACTCCTCAAATACAGGAGCCACAGTATCGTTTAGACGAACTATAGTCATTCCTACTCCTATTCCTCCTGCTTTAGCTACTTTCTCCATAATATTCAGAATTTCATGACTATTTAACGCTGGTATTATTGGTCCCATAATCGCAGATGTGGGAATTCCCTTTTCTGCGAGAATTTCAAGAGCTTTTAATCTATTTTTTATCGTTGATGTTCTAGGCTCCATAGCCATCCTCAAAGATTCATCCAAAGAATTGATACTAAACGACACACTTATCAAATTCTTTTTTGCTAACTCGGAAAGTAAATCCACATCTCTAAGAATCAAAGCATTTTTAGTTAAAATTCTAACTGGATGTTTATGTGCTAAACAAGTCTCTAATATTGCTTGTGTCAATTTTAATTTACTTTCAACAGGTTGATAACAGTCAGTATTGCCTGAAAGCGCAATTGGTTTTGGAACATAAGACCTTTTAGCAAATGTTTTTTGGAGTAACTCTACGGCATTGACTTTATATAAAATTTTACGCTCAAAATCTACCCCCGCATTGTACGACCAATATTCATGAGAAGGTCTAGCATAACAATAACTACATCCATGTTCACAACCTTGATAGGGATTAACAGAATAGCCAAAAGGCATCCCTTTTACATGGTTCACAATTGTTTTCGGAAAAACCTTAATTAATTCGACTTTGTTTTGGGGTTGCTCTTCCCAAATTAAATCATCATAATATGCTTGATATTGTACTTTTTGATAGCGTTGTTGAATGTTTTGAACTGCCCCTTGTCCCTTTAATTTTTTCATTCAACAAAATAACAACGCTAGACCGTATTTTTTTTACGTGGTGTTAAAACCTCCATCCCAATCGAATAACCCCTAAGTTAACCAATTGAAAACTAGTTTTTGTAGATGCAGCAATACTTGTCGTAACATCTGGATCGGTCAAAGAACTCGCATCCTTAACATTAAACTCGCCACGCTTTTGTTGAAGGGACTGATATGCTAAGCCCAATTCTGTTCCAACATATAAATTTTTATACAAATCAATATCAACTCCAGTAAACAGATGAACTCCAAAACCTGTAACGGGAACTTTCGAAGAATAATTATAATTCGGAATAAAATCAACAGAATCTGTTCTTGAACCAAATTCATTATTATTTCCAGTACTTACTTTTAATTCCCCTCCAACATAAGGAGAAATAATACCGTCTCTAAAATGTTTTTCATATCCTAATGAAAGCGTGAGTAGCGAATTATTTTTTTCAACTGTACCAACTCCTTCTCCATCTACTTCGTTAATTTCAACCTTAGAGGTCAATGAATGATAATTGATTGTGGTTCTTAAAGCTGATTTCTCAGAAATAAAACACCTTAATTTCAAGTTTGGGACATAAGAATCATCCCCTAAATTCACTAATCTAAACTGTGTTTCAGCTGTTAAGGCTTTTTCTTTTTTATCTTGTCCAAAAGCAGCTACTAACATGCTACACATTAATCCAACTACAACGATTTTTTTCATTCTGTAAGCTAATTGTTATTTTCTTCCTAACGACAAGTATAGCATAAAATTGTATAAATTCAATATTATGTCGTTTTATAAAACATTCCAATCACATAATGCATCGTTTTTCTATCTTTATTTTTTAACCAAAATAAGCTTCTATGTGTCTTATTTAGAAATAATTTAATCTAGACATTACATTTTATTGTTATTTGTAGTATTTTTGTTTGTACTGTTTAAAATTTCAGTACACAATTTTATGGAAATATTAGAAAAAGATATTCTTAAAGCTCTTTCTAAAGTAGCTGATCCTGATCGTAAACAAGATATTGTTTCGTTAGGTTCTGTTACTGCTTTAAAAATAGAAGGAAGGACAGTTTCCTTTAAGGTTGCCATGCAAAATGCTGCAATGCATGCAAAAAAAAGAATGATTGAAGCTTGTGAATTTGCAATTAATAGAACTGTTGCAGGAGATATTAAAGTTAATTGCGAAATAGAGGTCATGAAACGCCCCGAACAAGCGAAAAATCCTACAAATAGTAAATTACCTAACATCAAAAACTTTGTTGCTATTGCTTCTGGTAAAGGAGGGGTTGGAAAATCTACTATGACAGCAAATTTAGCTGTTTCTTTAGCTAAACAAGGGTATAAAGTTGGACTTGTAGACGCTGATATTTATGGGCCATCAATGCCTTTGATGTTTGATGTTCAACAAGAGAAGCCTTTAGCAAGAGATGTGAATGGTAAACAAATGATTGTTCCTGTTGAAAGCTATGGGGTAAAATTATTGTCAATTGGATTCTTTGCCGAGGTCAATCAAGCTGTAATATGGAGAGGAGCTATGGCAACTAAGGCGCTTCAACAAATGATTTTTGATGCTGACTGGGGAGAATTAGATTATTTATTGATTGATTTACCTCCTGGTACTGGTGATATTCACTTAACATTGGTTCAAGCATTACCACTTACCGGAGCAGTTATTGTCAGTACACCTCAAAACATTGCGCTTGCTGATGCTAGAAAAGGGGTTAATATGTTTAAATTGGACAATATTAATGTTCCAGTTTTAGGTATTATTGAAAACATGGCATGGTTTACTCCTGAAGAGTTGCCAGATAATAAATATTTTATCTTTGGAAAAGAGGGTGCTAAAGATTTAGCTGCTCAATTGGAAGTTCCTTTATTGGGACAAATTCCATTAGTTCAAAGTATCCGTGAAAGTGGAGATGTTGGAAGACCTGCTATTTTACAAGAAACTACTCCTGTTGCTCTAGCATTAAAAGAAACTACTGAAAAATTAGTTGAGCAAATAAACTGGAGAAATGGAAATATTGCTCCAACAAAAGTTGTTGAAGTACAGAATGAAAAAGCTGCTTGTTCGACATGATGGAAAACTTAACAAATAAAGTCAACGCCGCTATTGATGATTTACGTCCTTATTTAATGAGTGACGGAGGTGATATGGAATTGGTAGAGATTACAAATGATAACATTGTAAAAGTGAAACTTATTGGCGCTTGTAAAAGTTGTTCGATGAGCCCAATGACATTAAAAGCAGGCTTAGAAGAAGCTTTAAAAAGTGTGGCTCCTGAAATCAACGGGGTTGAAGCTATTGAATATTAAATGAAGTTCTTTAGGGTTGAAAGCTTATCAAAAAGCAACATTAAAACAACTTCAATGTACCTTTTTACAAATTCTACATTCCCATTAGAAACAAAACTAATGGGAATTTTTATTTTTATATTACTCTTTTTAACAGGTTGTTCGATGGAAACTAAAGAAACTAACCTTTCACATCAAGAAATACAATTAAAAGCTAAGGAAGCCAATCAATATTGCATTGATCATGGTTTTGATACTACTTTCTGTATCCTAATAGACATGAAAGTACCTTCTGGGAAATATCGATTTTTCACTTGGGATTTTACTTCAGGTTCAATTGTTGATCAAAGTTTATGTTCCCATGGAAGTTGTGCTAACATTGAATTACCTAATGGAGAAAAACTTCCCTATTTTACCAATCAACCCAATTCATATTGTTCATCCTTAGGAAAATATAAAATTGGAAAACGTGGTTATAGTAACTATGGTATTCATGTTAACTATAAACTTCACGGTCTTGAAACGAGTAATAGCAATGCTTTTGACAGAATAATTGTCTTACATTCTTTTGATGGACTATCAGAAGATGAAATTTTTCCTAATAAAGCGATGACCAGTTGGGGATGTCCAGCTGTCTCAAATGAGATGATGAAAAGAATAGATACTAGACTTCAAAAAACAGAAAAGCCTGTTTTACTTTGGATTTATAATTAATTACTTTTATTACGCGAGTTTATGCTTAAAACAGCTTTTATATCCCTCAATATTGCATTGATTTCTTGTACAGGATTTTCAGAAAAATCACCTGCTGATCAAAACAAATCTGAACCTATTGTACAACCAACAGAACCTCAATATAAGTTGGATACGATAAGGCTTCAAAACAAAGCCAAAGAAGCTTTAACCTATTGCAAAAAAAACAAAATGAACAGTAATTATTGCGTTTTAATTGATATGCATATTCACTCTGGAAGAAATAGGTTATTCTTATGGGATTTTAAAGCCAATAAAATCGTTTTATCAGGTCTATGTAGTCATGGATGTGGAGATGAACCTTGGGGATTAGACAACACCAAGGACTCCCCTATTTTTAGTAACCAACCCGATAGTCACCTTTCATCTTTGGGAAAATATAAAATCGGTAAAAGAGGTTGGAGTAATTGGGGGATTCATGTCAATTACAAACTACATGGCCTCGATAAAACAAACAGTAATGCTTACAAACGTATCATTGTTTTACATTCTTGGGAAGCAGTTGAAGAGAATGAGACCTACCCTTATGGCACTCCTGAAGGTTGGGGATGTCCAGCAATTAATAATGATAAGATGAAAGAGCTTGACGCTTATTTGGAAAAAGAAAAAACACCTGTTTTACTTTGGATTTATAATTGAGTCTTACCTAAAACAGGTATACTATTTAGCTGTCATATTTACCACCATCCACACCATCTAATTGTCTTTATTCTTTATTCTATTTTCTTTATTCTATTTTCTAACTAAATAGGTCGTCTAGTTCTCGATACACCTCCTTTGTCGGAACTCGAACTGACTGGATTAATGCTGTAATTACATAATGCTATAATAATGGATTGAATCTTCTTCTTTGCTATTTTTCCATCATCTCATTAGCTTATTAGCTCATTCGCTAATTGTCTCTGTTCTTTGCTCTTTATTCTATTTTCTAACTAAATAGTTCGCCTAGTTCTCGATACTCCTCCTCTGTCGGCACTCGAACTGACTGTATTAATGCTGTAATGACATAATGCTATAATAATGGATTGAATCTTCTTCTTTGCTATTTTTCCATCATCTCATTCGCTCATCATCTCATTAGCTAATTATCTCTATTCTTTGCTCTCTATTCTATTTTCTAACTAAATAAGTCGCCTAGTTCTCGATACACCTCCTTTGTCGGCACTCGAACTGACTGTATTAATGCTGTAATGACATAATGCTATAATAATGGATTGAATCTTCTTCTTTGCTATTTTTCCATCATCTCATTAGCTTATTATCTCATTAGCTAATTGTCTTTATTCTTTATTCTTTACTCTATCTTCTATTCTAGTAGACTCTAGATAACAAGATTGTTTGTTGTATAAGGTTGGGGTGTAACGAACAATGTTTTATTTACTCTAATTCATAATCTATAATTCAAACCAATTTAAAGGATTTTATTACTCGTTTTTGGGGTGATATTGTATTAGGAGTAATAGTAATAATCATCTGTTGGCGTTATTTAATGGTCTTGTGAGATTGTTTTTCTATCACTATAGGTCTTATAACCCAATCCACCATAAATTTAACCCCAACGGTTACGTTAGTGAGCCCCTCCAGAAAGTTATTTAACCCAGAGCGAGGAGTAAAATACCCTATTGGATAGATCCAAAATAGCTCCATATCATTATTTTACCTTAACAACTGATTAAACAACCTTAATCTATATGATGATACAATGATATAATGATGAAATGCTATAATAATTTAATGGGTTGAATCGTCTTCTCTATTCTCTATTCTCTATTCTTTGATCTTAATAACGCTCCCATCATCTCATTAGCTCATCATCTCATTAGCTAATTGTCTCTGTTCTTTACTCTTTGCTCTCTATTCTATTTTCTCTTTTCTAACTAAATAGGTCGCCTAGTTCTCGATACACCTCCTTTGTCGGCACTCGAACTGACTGGATTTAATGCTATAATGATGCAATGGATTGAACCTTTTTCTCTATTCTTTATTCTTTACTCTATTTTCTAATTAAATAATGCTTCCATCATCTAATTATCACATTAGCTAATCATCTCATTAGCTAATTATTCTATTGTCAAAAAAGCAGTCTTTTAAAACAATTTAACATCCTTTTGGACAATCTGTCAGCTATTTTGCCTTGGCATATAGTTTGACATTGAGAAAATCAAACGAAAACTTAATTTTTAAAATTTAGATATAACAATGCAAAAAGGAACGATTAACATTCAAACGGAGAATATTTTTCCTATCATTAAGAAATTCTTGTATTCAGACACTGAAATTTTTGTTAGAGAGTTAGTTTCTAACGCAGTAGATGCATCACAAAAATTAAAAACACTTGCTTCTGCTGGAGAATTTAAAGGAGAACTAGGAGATTTACAAGTTGAAGTTATTTTAGATAAAGACAACAAAACTATTACGATTAGAGATAATGGTATTGGGATGACTGCTGATGAAGTCAACAAATACATCAATGAAATCGCTTTTTCTGGGGCAACTGAATTTGTTGAAAAATACAAAGACAAAGATGCCAACTCGATTATTGGTCATTTTGGATTAGGGTTCTACTCTGCTTTTATGGCTGCTGATAAAGTACATATCAGAACTTTATCCCATAAAGATGGTTCTCAAGCTGTACAATGGGAATCAGATGGAACACCTGAGTTTACAATTACTGAAATAGAAAAAGATACCCGAGGAACTGATATTGTACTATTTGTATCTGAAGATGCTAGCGAATTTTTAGAAGAAGCACGTCTAAGTACCATCTTAAATAAATACTGTAAATTCTTACCAGTAAATATTGTTTTTGGAGAGAAAAGTGAATTTAATGATGACCCATCTGGAGAAAAAGATGAGGAAGGGAATGTAAAGAAAATTGAAACTAAAGTTCCTAACATCTTAAACAATACCAAACCTGCTTGGATTAAGAAACCAGCTGATTTAAGTGACGAAGATTATAAATCATTCTATAATGAATTATACCCTTTTACAGAAGATCCATTATTCAATATTCATTTAAATGTTGACTATCCATTTAACCTTACTGGAATTTTATATTTCCCTAAATTAAAGAACAATGTAGAGGTTCAGAAAAATAAAATTCAATTATATAGTAATCAAGTATTTATTACTGATTCTGTAGAGAATATCGTTCCTGATTTCTTAACATTATTACATGGTGTTATTGATTCTCCTGATATTCCATTAAATGTATCTCGTTCTTATTTACAAAGTGATAGTAATGTTAAAAAGATTAGCACTTACATCACTAAAAAAGTAGCTGATAAATTAGCTCAAATGTTTAAAAACGATAGAGCTGATTTCGAAGCAAAATGGGATGATATCAAAGTCTTTATTCAATATGGAATATTATCGGATGATAAATTTGAAGATAAAGCTCAAAAATTCAATTTATTTAAAGATACGGATGGAAAATATTATACTTCCGAAGAATATCAAGAAGCTGTTAAAGACAGCCAAACAGATAAAAACGGTAAATTAGTCTATTTGTATACACACAATATTGAAGAACACCATTCAATTATCGAAAGTGCTAAAGAAAAAGGATATAATGTACTAGTAATGGACAGTCCTCTTGACAGCCATTTGATTACAAAATTAGAACAAAAATTAAATGTAAGTTTTGCTCGTGTTGATGCTGATACTTTAGATAAATTAATTACTAAAGAAGAAGAATTACCTTCTAAACTTTCAAAAGAAGATGAGGAAAAATTACAACCAGTTTTTGAAGCTAGTGTTAATAAAGAAAAGTTCACTGTACAATTCGAAAGTTTAAGTGAAACAGAAAAACCTGTTTTAATTACACAAAGTGAGTTTATACGTAGGATGAAAGAACAACAAGCTTTAGGTGGAGGAATGCACATGATGGGGAACTTCCCTGAAATGTTTAACCTAGTGGTTAACAACAATCATCCATTAGTCTCTAAGATTTTAAATGAATCTGATGCTGCTAAAAAAGAAAGTTTAGCAAAACAAGCTATTGATTTGGCTTTACTTTCCAATGGGATGTTAAAAGGTGCAGATTTGACCAACTTTATCAACCGAAGTTTAAACTTGATTGATTAATATAAACACAACAAAAAAGCCTTTTCTAACATTAGAAAAGGCTTTTTATTGTTTTTTTGAAATAACGATACGATTCCCTTTGATTTCTTTATTCCAATTGGAATCGAATAATAATGGTAAGTAACGTTGATATAGATTCAATCGCTTTTGAGGAAACTCTGTATCTTCATCAGCTGTTGGTTCTCCTGCAAATTCAAACCTATTAATGTGAGGATGCTCTTTAAAATAATTCTGAATAATAGCAACTATAGTAGCCATTACTCGATAAGCCTCTCCTTTATTGGTTAAAGCATATTCTTCGCCTTCATATTCATCATTTAAAACACCAAAAACAATAGAAACATGTAATGGATTTCCTTCTTTTCGAGCAAAACGCACTTCATATTCAACGCCTTTAGCTGAAGTAAATTTGTAAATTTGCCCCGATGGGATTGGTGGATATTCAATAGGAAAACCGTTCATAAGAATTAACAACAAAAATAGCACTTAATATTTTAAACTAATAGTAACGAATGAATTTTATAGGAATATTAGCAGGAATTATCATTTACTCTAGAACGCATAGCTTTTTATTGGCTATTGTAAGTTACTATTTGGTGAATTTAGTTGTTAAACAATTTACCAATCAAAATAACAATAACTCCAATTCTCAAAGGCGTTATAGAGACTTTCAGCAACAGTTCCAACAACAATACCAACAACAAAATTCCAACTATTATAGACAACGAATCTCCCAACATGATTTTGCTACTGCTTTATTAGTTTTATCAGCTGAAGTCATGAAATCTGATGGAAACCCTCTTAAATCGGAGTTAAATTATGTCAAACAGTTTTTTAATCAACAATTTTCACCCGAATTTGCTAAAAAACAAATGCTCGCTTTTAGAGATATTTTAAAGAAAAACTTTGATATACAACAAGTCTGTAATTTAATTAAACAAGCTCAGCCTCCCCAACAAAGAAGTGTCTTAGTACAATATTTATTTGGCATTGCTCAAGCCGACGGTCATGTCTCTGATGCTGAAGTAAAAACAATCAACAGAATTGCTGTTTTACTTGGTATTTCTTCCTATGAATTTGAACAGTTAAAAGCAATGTTTTATAAAAGTACGAGTAGTGCTTACAAAACATTAGGGATTGATAAGAATGCAACTAATGATGAAGTTAAAAAGGCCTATAGAAAAATGGCTGTTAAACACCATCCTGATAAGTTTGCTCAAATGGGTGAAGAATACCAAAAAGCTGCAAAAGAAAAATTCCAAAAAATACAAGATGCCTACGAAAACATAAAAAAAGAACGTGGAATGAATTGAGGGAAATTAGGTAATGAGATAATTAGCTAATGAGATGATGAGCTAATGGGATGATGAGCTAATGGGATGATGCAAGCATTATTAAGATTGAAGACGATAAAACTCAACCTTCTGCTAGTCAGTTCGAGTGCCGACAAAGGAGGTGTATCGAGAACTAGGTGGCTTGTTGAAATAGAAAATAGAATAGAGAATAGAGAACAGAGACAATTAGCTAATGTGATAATGAGCTAATGAGATGATGGAAGCATTATTAAGATTAAAGATGATAAGACTCAACCTTCTGCTAGTCAGTTCGAGTACCGACAGAGGAGGTGTATCGAGAACTATACGGCTTGTTGAAATAGAAAATAGAATAGAGAACAGAGATAATTAGCTAATGAGCTAATGAGCTAATGAGCTATAAATTATAAAATTTTGAAAAGACAAAGAAAACATACCATTTTAGCTGCTTTAGAATATCCTTTGATTATTCTTGCTTTGATGTGGTTAGTCTTTTTGATTGACTACCTCTTCCCTATTCAATTGGCACAATACGGAATTTTACCACGAAATAAAAGTGGATTAATTGGTATTCTTTTTTCCCCTCTACTTCACAGTACCAGAGATTTTACCCACATTATCAATAATTCACCGCCATTTTTGATTCTAGGTTGGACACTTTTTTACTTCTATAGAAAGATTGCCTGGCAGATTCTCAGTTTATCATGGCTAGTAGGTGGATTATTCGTCTGGCTAGCAGCACGTAGCAACTATCATATAGGAATGAGTGGAGTCATTTATAGTTTAGCTTTTTTTCTATTTTTTAGTGGCGTATTTCGTAAAGAACTAAAACTAATGGCTATTTCGCTCTTTGTTGTATTTCTGTATGGAAGTATGGTTTGGGGGATTTTTCCTGGAGACCCTGGAATCTCATTTGAAGGCCATTTATTTGGTGCTATCGTTGGCGTAATACTAGCCTATTACTATAAAAAAGAAGGAGCTACTTTAAAAAAAAAAGTTTATGATTGGGAACGTGAAGAAGCCTTAGATAAAGAAATGGAAGCCAAAGGGTATAAAAAAGTAGTAGATCCAGAATCTGGCTTTACAGTCCACTACGAATACCAAGAAAACTCCGAAAAATAAATCATCAAACATTATAAGGTCGCTCTCACTGGCTTTATATACACACATTGTCTTTTAACACTTTTATTCCACTATTGAAAGGTTTTTATCAATCGTATAAAAGTAAACCTTATAAACAATCAAAAGACAAACAGCACTTTTATTTCGTTAAACAGTATGATTCATTAATTATTTTAGTTAGTTTTATAACTAAAAGAATCCTGAAGTCTTTCTTCATGGAACAATAGTTAATAAAATAATAAATCATGAAACACAAAAAAACAAGTACAAGTGTGGCGTTCCTTCTATTGGTTTTAGGAGGAGTGAATGCACAAGAAGCCCTTCCTGCATCAGGGGGGGACGCGTCTGGAAGCGGAGGATCAGCTAGTTATTCTATTGGACAGGCGGTTTACTCAAGCCAAACAGGTTCTGAAGGTTCTGTATTACAAGGTGTCCAACAGCCTTATGAAATTTCGACGACTGTTGGTATAGAAAAAACTGAAATTAGTTTAAACCTATCTACCTACCCTAACCCAGCAACTGACCGACTCACATTGAATATTGATAATTACTCAAAAGAAGCGTTAATATTCCAATTGTATGATTTAAACGGGAAAGTATTGGCTACAGAAAAAATTACGGATAACATCTCTGAAATAGACATGCAGGCTTTTCCAGCAGGAACCTATTTATTGAACGTTATGAATAACAAGGAATTAATTAAAACATTTAGAATTCTAAAAAATTAAAATCTTAAAACAGAAAAATATGAAAAAATTATACATTTTAGTAGCAAGCATCATGTTAGCTGCTAGTACTTATGCACAGGCTCCAGAAAAAATGAGCTACCAAGCAGTTGTTAGAAACTCAAGTAATACGCTTATCACTAACCAAGCAGTTGGAATGCAAATAAGTATTTTACAAGGTTCTACCTCTGGTTCAGCTGTGTATGTTGAAACACAAACACCTAGCACCAATATAAATGGATTAGTTAGTATTGAAATAGGAACAGGAACAGTCGTTTCAGGCACATTTAACAGTATAGACTGGAGTGCTGGGCCATACTTTATAAAAACAGAAACTGATCCAGCAGGTGCAACAAACTACAGTATCACTGGAACAAGTCAGTTAATGAGTGTTCCTTATGCATTCCACGCTAATACAGCTGAAAATGTAACCAATGATTTAGTAGATGATGCCGATGCTGACCCTACTAATGAAATGAATACTTCTGTAGTACTAAACGGAACTGACCTTGAAATTACAGATGGAAATGGGACTATAACAACAGATTTATCAAGCTTGGCAGGTTCAGGGTCAGGAAATTGGACGTTAAATGGTACGAATATCAATAATTCTAATGCAGGCAATGTTGGTATTGGAAGCACAGCTCCAGATCACTTACTTGAAGTTGGTAGTGCTGATACCAACTCAGTAGTAACCATCGGTCATATTGGCGGATTTAATGAGCCTTATTCATCTGAATTAATTTTTGAAGAAAATTTAGATTATAACGGTTTTTGTGGTGTTAAATTTCAATTAAATGGTCTATCTAATGATTTACACTTAATTGGAGGTTGTCCAACTCCTGATACTATAGCTAGATTTAATCGATCAGGACATAGCAACCTACAATCACTAAGAATAGGAAGTGATATTTTAACCAATGCTACATCAACCCTAACAGTAGACGGAGATATTCAAGTAAATGGTAATGTAAATATAACAGGAAACATAGCTAAAGGTGGTGGAACATTTAAAATTGATCACCCTTTAGATCCTGAAAACAAATATTTAATCCACAGTTTTGTTGAGTCTTCAGAAATGTTAAACATTTATAGTGGAAACATCACTACAGATGCTAATGGATTTGCACATGTTCAAATGCCTGAATATTTTGAAGCTGCTAATAAAGATTTTAGATATCAACTTACTGTTATAGGATCTTTTGCTCAAGCTATCATTAAAGAGAAAGTAAAAGGAAATAAATTTGTTATTCAAACGAACCAACCTAATGTTGAAGTTAGTTGGTCTGTAACAGGTGTTAGAGCTGATAAATATGCTGAAAAGTATCCAATTATTACCGAAAAAGAAAAAGAGTTAAAAGGTTCTTATATTCACCCTGAATTATTTGGAGCCAATAAAGACCAATCTGAAGATAACATGAAATTGAAAGAAATCAATTCAAAATTAAACACTAACGATGCTGATCGTAAATAAAACTGTTTAGAACAGAAAAAGCCATCTTTCTTTGATTGATGGCTTTTTTTATACCTATTCTTGAGATAAAATCTCAAAACAATCCATTAAATTTGGGGACTATTCAATCTGAATTATGAAAACAACTCCAGAACACGACGAACGTATTGCAAAAATGACTTTTGCTTCAGTTTACCCTCATTACATTACCAAAATAGAAAAGAAAGGCAGAACTCTACAAGAATTGCTAGAGGTTATTGAATGGCTTACTGGTTTTAATGAAACGAAATTAGAACAACTCATAAAAGAAGAAGTTACTTTTAAAACTTTCTTTGAACAAGCTCAAATTAATCCAAACGCCAAACTGATTAAAGGTGTAATCTGTGGTTATCGTGTAGAGGAATTAGAAACTCCTCTAACGCAGCAAGCCAGATACCTAGACAAACTTGTTGATGAATTAGCAAAAGGAAAAAAAATGGAGAAAATCCTTAGAAAAGCTTTATAATGCTCCAAACTTCTCAATTAATTGCTGTTTTAGAAAACCCAAATTTTATTCTTAATATTGGTAGTGTTGTTAGAAACATCAATGGCCTTGGAATAGACCAATTACTTGTTGTTGATGGTTTGAACCGTCTAGAAAATAACCTAGAGGAATTACGACAACGGAAATCCATTTTAAAACACTCTAATGGGGCCATTAAATGGACTGAAGTAAAAGTATTGAATACAACCATCGAATGTTTTGATTATTTAGATCAATTAGGTTTTGTGTCTATAGGTACTACCCCTCATCCACTATGTAAGAACCAAACTTTATTAAGACATGCTGATTTAACAACACCTAAGTTAGCCATCTGGTTTGGAAACGAATCGAGCGGATTAAGTTCAACAGCTATCGAAAAATGTCAATCCTGTGTATCAATAGCAATGAATGGAAAAGTAGAAAGTCTAAATTTATCAACGACTACAGGGATTGTTTTATATGAAGCACTTCGACAACGAAAAACAGTTTAATACCCTCCATTTCGTTTACGTAAAAACCATTCTATAGTCAGCAATAGTATAACTAAACCAAAAATCCATTTCCACTGAATTAGGTCTTCAACTGTTTGTTGAGTATAAGAAATTGGAACAATATTATCTTGTGTATAGATTTCTTCCGCTAATGCTTTCAACTCATTAGGATAAAACATTTTTCCATTTTTTGATACGGATAAATTGTACAGCAGTTTATGATTAGCGACTAAATCTACATACTCTACTTTTAATTCTTTTACAGAAAACTTTCCTTTCTTTTCATAAACCTTTCCATCGAAAGACGTAGATGCAATATAAGTATATTCACCTGCTTTAAACTTCCCTGCATTTAATCGGTAAGCATTCCCTGATTTAGCCATTGTTTTAGCAGGATATTCCTCTCCTTGATTATTGCTTATTTTAACGATTACATCAGCCGTATTTACTAATTCATAACTATCATTATAGAGCTCTGCATCAATAACTAATGCTTCATTTTCTAAAATTAATGATCGATTAGAAATTCTAAATTGACTTTTATCTTTTTTAGCGACTAAGTATTGTACAGTTTTCTGAATTAATTCATTAAAATTATTATTGCTTCCATTTTTTAAATGATCCAAATATTTCCATCTCCAAATTCCTTCTCCTAGTAAAAAACCTAATTTTTGACCATCATTTTCGTTAAAAGTCAATAAAGGATAATTCGTTATTGTACCTCCTATCTTTTGATACAACAAAACATTATTACGTTGTCCAATCTTATACCCATTAGCAAAAGGAACTTGTAAAGGTGTAAAATCACTTAAATCATTTCTCAATGCATCAGATATGGTAAACTTATTAAAACTAGCGTTTAAACTACCTGTAGCATTAGAATACCCATTGGCTCCAATAACTGTTAATTGTTGCTTTAACTGATTTAGTTTATTATAATTAGTATGTTCAGTAGCACAAATCAATAGTGGAATTTTTTCTTTTAATAACTCCTCTACTACTCTATTGTTCTTTTCGAGATAATTTGGGATACCATGTAAGATTACAAGGCTATATTTTCCTATTTTATCTTTGAAATCATCAACAAGTTTTACTTCAGTATTATAATTTTTATTTTGATTTAAAACTCCCCTTATTGCGGCGATATCAGGATGAGGAGCATCAGCTAAGATCAAAATATCTTGCTTATTTTCAATCACATTGATATAAAAATCTTTTGTATTATTAAGATTGGTGAGTTCTCCAGCTAATTCAGACACATTTACCCGATATTTCTGTTTACCACTAGCCGTTGCCGGTAAAAGGAAGTTAGTAGAAAGTATAAATTGCTCTCCTTGTATAACCGCCTTTTTTTCTTGAAGTTTTTTACCATTTTTCCAAATAGACACCAATGCATTTTCCCCAGACAAATAATTAGCTTTGATGTTCACCTCTACAGGAAACTCATTTCCTTTATAAGCAATATCATTATTGTGAATCTCTTGTATAATAAGGTCTTTACGAATAGCTGTATCCCCCATTGCAATGGTGTAAACTACCGTATTCTTAATATTTTTTGCTGCATATTCAGGAGATAGTCCTTTGTTGATGATACCATCTGAGGCTAAGATCACTCCACCTAAATTTCTTCCGTAATATTTCTGTTCAATATTTTCAAATAAATCTGAAATATCAGTTTGTTTTAAGTCATAATCAAACTTTAAACTATCAGCTGTTTTACCGCCAAAATGAAATGTTTCTACGGTATACTTTTCAGATAGTTTTTCCTTTAAAACTGTCAATTCTTTTGGATACTCCTTTATATAAAAGCTAGAATCTTTTGACAATTGAATACTTTCAGAATTATCCTGAGCAATAACTATTATTGGCTTTTCAATAATCTGATTTTCGGTCTTTACCAAAGGTTCTAGTAATAAAAACGCCAGAATAGAAACACTAAAAAAGCGCAATGCTCCTAAAAAGTATGGCAAAATTTTAGTTTCCTCACCAAAAGCTTTATCTTTTCGGTACAACAAAACAGCATATCCTATTCCTAATAGAACGCAAAAGAGTATATACCATAAAGGATAAACAGACGTAAGCATTTACTTCAAATAATTTATTGAGAACAATATTACTAAAAATCCCAACAATGTCACACCAGTTGATAACAAATAAGCGCTAATGTATGCTTCGGGGATTTGATTTTCTTTCATTTTTTTACTGGATATAAAATATTTTACCAGCATATAAATCAATAAAATAGCAAAGTATATGTTCGTTATGACATGGTGATTAATTACTGCTAATTTTAGTAAAATAAAATAACATAAAATCAGTAAAAAAATTCCAATGTAAGTATAAGTTCTATTGGTACTGAATAGCTCCATTAAAAGCACTTTTTCTTCAGTACTCAATTTCTGTTGTCCCTGATTCAATATAATTCTAGAAAGAAATATACAACCAATAAACACTAGAAAGTAAGTCATATTGTCCATACAAAGCCTGTCTTAATGCTACAAAAAAACCAACTTCAAGTCAAGTTAGAAGTTGGTTGATTTAAATTTATTGATTCACCAATGATTATCTCAACATTCCACCGCAAACACTTAATGTTTGTCCAGTAACGTATGTACTTAAATCAGATGCTAAGAATAAAGCTGCGTTAGCAACATCTTCTGGTTTACCACCTCTTTTCAACGGGATTTCTTTTACCCAACCTTCTACCACAGCAGGATCTAAAGCTCCTGTCATTTCAGTTTCGATAAAACCTGGTGCTATGGCATTACATCTAATATTTCTAGAACCTAATTCTTGAGCAGTAGACTTCGTAAAACCAATTACACCAGCTTTAGAAGCTGCGTAATTAGCTTGTCCTGCATTTCCTTGAATACCTACAACAGATGTCATATTGATAATAGATCCTGCTTTATTTTTTAGCATCGTTCTCAAAACAGCTTTCGTCATGTTGAAAATAGATTTTAAGTTAATCGCAATAACAGCATCAAAATTTTCTTCAGACATTCTCATTAATAATCCATCTTTAGTGATTCCTGCATTATTAACCACCACATCGATTGTTCCAAAATCTTTTAATACTTGATCAACTAAATCTGTAGCTGACTGCATATCAGCAGCATTCGATTTATACCCTTTAGCTTTTACACCTAAAGCAGCTAATTCTTCTTCAACTAATTTTGCTTTTTCTTCGCTACTCACGTAAGTAAATGCAACATCTGCTCCGTTTTCAGCAAATTTTAATGCCACACCTTTTCCTATTCCTCTTGTAGCTCCTGTTATAATAGCAACTTTACCTTTTAACATAGTCTATTTTTTTATTGTCTCAATTTATTTATAGCCTTGAACTCAACATGGCTATTTAGCGACCAAAGATAAAAAGATAATACACCATATAAAATAATTTAAACTAATTTTCCAAAAAGACTTAATATTCCTATATTTAGCCACATGAAACAAACATTTACTATAATTGCTTTTTTACTAATCTCCTTAATTTTCAACGCTCAAACTTGGGTTGATTTAGGCATTAAAGGAGGAGTTGGCGCCAACTTTCTTATGAATCAAAACATTTGGAAAGATGTCGATTATAATCATACCTTTTCTTCTGGATACTCTTTTGGTGGTAAAATCGGGTTTAATTTCAATCAAGAACATGAAGTAACTTTTGATGCCATGTTTGGAAATTTTAAACAAAAATTTGATTATAGTATCACTGATACCATTTCTGATGAAACAACCAATTATTTTTCTGAAATGGGATTTAATAGGACAGACCTCTCCCTAATGTACCGTCATAATAAAAACGGTAGTTATTTGGAGTTTGGCCCTTGTATTGCTTTACTCAGCTCTCCTTATCGAAAAGATAGTCGAATTGTTAATGTTGAATTTAATGATTCCCATGTTAACCTGATGAATAAAGGTTTAATCTTAGGTTTTGGAAACTATGTAATGGGGACAGAAAGTTTTGGTATAACAGCCGGAATGCGTATTACCCAATATTTTGATGACTTTATTTCACCTAAAGGTCAAACAGCTTTACTGCCAACATTAACTAAATATGAAACGTATACTGCCTCTCGTCCATTATTTATTGAATTAATGTTTGAAGCCAATTTTGACTTTGCCTATGTTGCCAAAGCAAAATGTGGAAGAAAAAAATTAATGTTTTTCTAAAAATTTTATTTAAGTATTTTGATTATGAAAATTATTGTAACTACACTTTTATTTACCCTTTCTATAATGAGCTTTAATGCGCAAAGCTTAACAGAAGAAACTCATCAAGCTATTCACACCTTTTTGAGTGAGTTTAAGGTTTTAGCAAAAGCCAGTCAAAGAGCTCAATTGCTTGAAATGGTTGAACCTTACGAAATTGAAAGTAAAAAAGTAAATGAGTTTATAGTTGATCAAGCAATTGCTGGAGAACAAAGCTTAACAAAAAACTTTTCATACTCCGATCAAGCTATGCAAATCTTATTAGATGATTTAGTGGTAGAGTTTGAACCTTTATCGGAAAAAGTTAGAGAAATACTCAATCATAATGATGAGTTTCATAAAATTATTCATCAATTGCCTAATGATAAAGTAGCCATGTTAAACCACAATAAAGTGCGTGTTCTGTTAACATTAAAAGATTCTGGAATTAAGTTATTATTTTGGGAAAATATGAATAATTTAATTCAGTAGTCTTCATTTTCTAGTCTAATAAGACTATTCACATTTTTTAACTTAAAGTGTAATGAAAATCACAAAAGAGTGACTTATTTAATTATTACCTTTGTAGGGTAAAAAATAAACCGCAAATAAACACATTAAAAATAGTATTAAATGATAGAAAAAGTAAAATGTTTAATCATTGGATCAGGTCCAGCTGGTTTTACAGCAGCAATTTACGCAGCAAGAGCAAATATGAGTCCTCTACTTTACCAAGGGCTTCAACCAGGAGGGCAGTTAACGACTACAACTGAAGTAGACAACTTCCCTGGATATCCAGAAGGAATCAACGGTACCGAAATGATGATGCAATTAGAAGCTCAAGCCAAAAGGTTTGATACTGATGTGCGTTCTGGTATGATTACTAAAGTGGATTTTACTGGGCCAGTTCACAAAGCATGGGTAGATGGTGAAAAAGAAATTCACGCTGATACAATTATCATTTCAACTGGAGCTTCAGCTCGTTATTTAGGGCTGGAGTCTGAGCAACACTACCTTAAAAATGGTGGAGGTGTTTCAGCATGTGCTGTATGTGATGGCTTCTTTTATAGAAATCAAGAAGTTGTTATTGTTGGTGCTGGAGATTCTGCTTGTGAAGAAGCTGCTTACTTAGCAAATATCTGTACTAAAGTAACAATGTTAATTCGTAAAGATCACTTTAGGGCTTCTAAAATAATGGAAGAAAGAGTTAGAGGAATTGAAAATATTGACATTAAATTCAACGCTGAAATAGACGAAGTTTTAGGAGATGGGAATGTTGTTACTGGATGTAGAATTATTAATAACCAAACAAAAGCAACAGAAGAAATCGATGTAACGGGAGTATTTATCGCTATTGGACATACTCCAAATACCGCTATCTTTAAGCCTTATATTGATATGGATGAAACGGGTTATATCATTAATCAACCTGGTACTTCTAAAACAAATGTAGAGGGAGTGTTTGTTGCAGGTGATGCTGCTGATCATGTATACAGACAAGCAATTACTGCTGCAGGTACTGGATGTATGGCAGCTCTAGATGCTGAACGTTATTTAGCTTCTAAAGGATTACATTAAGTCTAAAAATTAGTCTAATACCTATTTAAAAGCTCGTCGTTATTTAGTAACTTCGAGCTTTTGTCATTTATATAACCCAAATTAAGCATGGACGAACAATACCAATTTAATCAAGAACATATTGATTTTATCAAAAAAACATTCAATAATAAATCCAAGTTTAAACTCCTTCTTTTCAAAATTCTTCCTATGGGATTTTTATCTGGAATGAAAATTACTGAATTGAGTGAAGAACGCTGTATCGTTACTGTACCTTATAAAAGGTTAAATAAAAACCCTTTCAAATCAACTTTTTGGGCTGTACTTGGAATGGCAGCAGAGATGAGTTCTGGAGCATTAATGACTCTGTATACACATAAACAGAAACCATCTATATCAATGCTTGTAGCTAATTGTGAAGGAGAGTTCATAAAAAAAGCTACAGATATTACCACTTTCACATGTAATGATGGGCCCTTAATCAAAGCTAAAATAATTGAAGCTATTAAAACTAAAGAAGGCCAAATTATCCCTACAACAATGGTTGGAAAAAACAAAGCTGGTGAAGTGGTTGCAAATTTTAAATTTACTTGGACTGTAAAAGCTAGAAGTCCCAAAAAGTAAAATTATTGTTAATCTTTACAATAATTGTCTGAATCGTTTATCTTTACAATACTATTCATTTCATTAAAAACAGAATTATGAAGAAAAATATAATCATTGTAGCTACTTTATTAGCTAGTCTTTCTATACAAGCAAGCGCTACAACAACAACGTTGACCCCTATATATATTAATGAAGCAGAAGCAATTAATGTTTCTGTAATTGTTGTCACCAATAATACTCCTTTAAGTGGAGCAACTGTATCGATACTTCAAAACAATAAAGAAATTGGTGGAGCGATCTCTGATGCTAGAGGAAATACACACATCAAAATTGACAACTATAATGGTAAAGCTGTAAACCTTAGAATCTCTAAAAATGGTTTTCAAACCGTTATTATGAGGGGAGCATTATTAAATCAAAGAAGTAAATTCAATGTTTCTTTGGCAAAAATGATGGTCAATACTCCAACTTCTACAACCATAGAATTAGACAATAATTTAGATCAAATTCAATCTAACTCTGAAGAAAAAGTTAATAACTTAAACGAAAAGGCCGACAGTCACTCAGAAAAAGCTGAAGCTACAAAGCAGGAAGCTGAAAAATATGTTTCTGAAAAAGAAAAAACTGCTGAAGAACATCGTAAAGCAGCAGAAGAAAAAGCTAAAAAAGCAAAAGAAGATGCTGATAAAGCAAAAACTGCACAAGATAAAGCCGACCAAACAATGAAACAAGTTGAAGAGGCTAAAGATCAACGTGAAAAAGATGCAATGGATGCTAAAGCACAAAGAGAGTATGAAGCCAAACAGCGTGCAGAAGATGAGAAAAAACGTCAAGAAAATCTTGCTAAGTTAAAAGAAGAACAAGCCCAAAAAGCTGCCCAAGAAGAAGCTGAAAAAATGAAAAAAGAGGCTGAAAAACAAACTTCTAAAGCAGAAAAGGAAGCTAAAAGCAAGGCGAAAGAGGCTGAGAAAGAAGCTAAAGAAAAGGCTGATGCTGAAAAAGAGAAACTAAAAACGGCTGAAGAAAAAGCAAAAGAGGAAAAAGATAACGCTAAAGAAGCTGAAAAAGAGGCTAAAGCAAAAGCTAAAGAAGAAGCAGAAAAAGCAAAAACTGCTGCAGCAGAAAAAGCTGCTGCTGAAAAGGCAGAAAAAGAAGCTGCTAAGGCTAAAGCTACCGAAGCAAAATTTCAAAGTGCTTTATCTAAATTAGATAGTAAACAATCAAAACTAGAAGCGAAAAGAAATAAAATCAAATCAAGTCAAAGTAAACTAGATAAAAAAATTGCTAAGGGAAAAATAGACGCATCAAAAGCAACTGAAGCTCAACACAAAATAGATGGTCAAAATCTAAAGTTAGATGCTGCTCAGAAAAAATTAGATGCTGCTAGAGAAAAGCTTAATAGAAAGTACAAAAAAAAGAAGTAGACAATTTCTAACTCATTTAAACACTAAAGCTACCTGTTGTAACAGGTAGCTTTTTTTATACAAAAAAGTCATTGGTCTCACTATAAATCCAATAAATTATAGTTGATCTTTAATTTCAAAATTAGAATTTACTATTTTTAGCACTGTTTTTGATTTATTGCTGTAACTAATCTTAATAAAAGACAGTAAAGCATTAAAATTTCTAGATATTATGAGAGTACTTATTTACATTTTTCTTTGTTTTCCGTTGACCTTAATCAGTCAAAATAAGACCGACGATAAGGGAAAACAAGGGAGCTGGTTGGTAAAATATGATGATGGTAGCTCTATTCGCTATAAAGGTCAATTTAAAAACGATATCCCTGTAGGAAAATTTATCTACTACTACCCTACTGGTGAAGCTTCTAGTGTAATGCTATTTTCCAATGATGGAAAGAAAGCGGAATGCAAAATGTATCACAAAAATGGGGAACTCATGGCTATAGGAAACTATATTGATAGAAAAAAAGATAGTACGTGGTGGTTTTTTAATGATCGTAAAGAAGTGCTTAGGAAAGAAAATTATCAAAATGATTTACTGCATGGAGAGTCTGTTGTTTATTTTCCTGCTAACCCCAAAGAAGAAAAAGTCTTAAAATCTGAAGTGACAAATTTTGATCGCGGTTATTATCACGGTGAATGGACGCAGTACTTTAAATCTGGAAAAGTAAAAGCGCATGGTGTGTATAAAAATGGTTATTTTGACGGCCAAGTTAAGTACTACTACCCTAATGGAAAGGTAGAAACCTCAGGTTGGTATAAACACAACGTAAGAAATGGTTACTGGAAAACATTTGATCCAGAAGGTGATGTTGACACCAAAACCTACTATTATAATGATAAAGTATTAGAAGGTGAAAAATTAGAAAAACATCTAGAAAAAATTCGAGCTGAAAAAAACAAATAATTGGTTTAAAATCAATATTCTCAACTATACTAACTAGCATTGAAAATAAAAACCGATTCTTTTCCTATACCTCTGTAACAAAAAAATGCTAGATCAACATAACAACCACTCTTCAACGCTTTTATACACCTTGTGTATTTTAACCATTGTTGGCTCTATTTTTACAATGGCTAGAGCTTTTTTATATGAAATAGTTTCTATGATCGATAACAATAGCGATTATTATAGGGGCTGGATATATGGACTAACATCTGTGGGTACCTTAATTGGTGCAGTACTAATGATTCAAAAGTTGTTGATTGGTCTTTATGTATACAGCATCGCTCAAGTGCTATATATTATCACTGTTATTCTTGCTGTCTATTCATACCAATATGCTTTTGGTCCTCATGATAATAATTCCATTTTTATAGCGACTACAATCGCATTAATTTTTCTTATCCCATCCATTATCTTTTTAGTATTGTATTGGACTAATATGATAAAAAAACATTTATCCTAAAATCTTAATCATGAATTCCTCCATCGTTGCTCAATTAAAAACTTGTCTAACAAATAATAGTCAAATTACTTTTTTGGTCGGCGCAGGGATTTCAGCAGAAAGCGGGATTCCAACTTTTAGAGGAGCAGATGGTTATTGGACTGTAGGATCTGTAAATTATAAGGCCGAAGAAATCGGAACTTACAATATGTTTTCTCAATCTCCACAAGAAGTATGGAAATGGTACTTATACCGTAAAAGTATTACACATAAAGCTCAACCTAACGCTAGTCATAAAGCCTTAGTAAACATTGAGCAACTTTTGGGACAACAATATGCTTTAATTTCTCAAAATGTTGACAGCCTTCACAGAAGAGCTGGTAGTTCAGAAGAACATACTTTTTTGATACATGGCGACTTTGATTTTGTAAGATGTGCTAGTGAATGCACATCAAAATTAATCCCCTTTCCTAATGAAATAAATTTAGAAAACAGGGATAAACATACAATGAGTGCTCATGATTGGGAAGCATTAACTTGTCCAAATTGTGGAGATAAATTACGACCTCATGTATTATGGTTTGATGAATATTACAATGAAGTCTACTATAAGTTTGATACCGCTTTAAGGACTGCAGAAAAATCTCAACTGCTGTTTATTTTAGGATCATCAGGAGCTACAACCTTACCTCAAATGATTGCTGAACGCGTACTTGCTAAAGGCGGTATGGTTGTAGAGGTAAATATCAATGAAAGTTATTTTAGTCAATTACTGAAAAGTCAAAAAAATGGAATTGTGATCAACAGCAAGAGTTCCCCTTTTTTACTTGAACTTGAAAGTGAGCTAAAAGCACTTATTCATAATTATTAACGTGAATATTTAAAAATCGTAGTAATAATTTTATAACCAGCCATAATTGTTCCTTTTAAGGTTCCAGATACTTTTGATTTTCCAATTCTCACTCTATAGTCAACAGGCAACTCTGTACATTTCATTTTTAACTTTGCAGCTTTAACCTGCATTTCAACCGTCCAACCATAGGTACGGTCTTTCATATCAATTGTTAGTAAGCGATCATACCTGATTGCTCTAAAAGGGCCTAAATCAGTAAATTCAACACCATAGATCAACTTAATTAAAAAAGTCGCTAACCAATTTCCAAAAATTTGTTGTGGAGTCATCGAACTCTTTTCCTTTTTACCCAAGGCTCGAGATCCAATCACCATGTCTACCCCATCATTGATAATCGGTTGTACCAAATCTATTAACTGTTCAGGATAATCGGAATAATCGGCATCTAAAAACACAACAATGTCAGGTTTAATATTATTTTCTACCAAATAAGCCATTCCTTTTAAACAAGCATTCCCATATCCTTGAATGGGTTCATCTACAACAATGGCACCTGCTTTTTTAGCATTAATAGGTGTTAAATCATTTGAATTATTATTGGCTACAATGATTTCTTTTACCCAATCTTTTGGGATGTCTCTAACAACTTTTCCAACAGAATTTTCCTCATTAAATGCAGGAATAATTACAACTATATGTGGTTTAGTCTTCATTTCTTTCTGATATTATTTTTCCTTCAGCATTATACTCTCTCCATATCCCTACTCTTTCTCCCTCTTTATAAGTCCCCTCACAAAAGAGATGCCCATCAATATATAATTTATACCCTCCGTTTTTGATCCCACGAAAATAAGAACATTCTTCTCTTAGTGTTCCATCATTATTATAAAATTCAAACCAACCGTCTTTTTTTCCTTTAGAATAATTCCCTTTTTCAATTAAAATAGAATCCTGAATATAGTGCTTTGATAAGCCATTTTGAATATTATTCTTAAAGTTCATCTCACTCTGTTTTTGTCCAAGAGCATCATAAGCCAACCATAGTCCCTCTTTTTTCCCTTGATTAAAAGCTCCTTTTTCTTTCAGTGTTCCATTAGGATTGTAATACATCCAAAAACCATCTAATAAATTGTCTCGGTAGCTCCCTTTGGATTCAAAGGTTCCATTTTCATAAAAATATTCCCACCAGTCTTCTTTACGACCTAAAACATAAGCTCCTTGTGTTTTTAATTGTTGATTAACATAAAAAGTCTTACAATATCCATGTGGAATTGAATCTATTTTCTGTCCATAAAACTGAATGGTTCCATTTTCATAATACACTTTTACAAATCGTTGTCTAATCGTATCTTTCAAAGTCAAATTTTGCTCTATCTGCTTTTTCTCATTCACATAACCTTCTTCATTATGTTCACGTTTATGACCACAACTAATTAGTAATTGAACGACAACAAATATGATGTAAACTTTATGCATTTTGAGGTTTAAACTGAAAAACCGAATAAATAAAAATTAGACTATACCCCAAAAATAGCATAAAATGAAATGGTATTAGACCAAAATCTCCCATTTGGATACCTTTAAATATTCCAAAAGCAAAATAAATTGCCAAGATTCCTTCTAAAAAAGATAACCAGCCAATATTACTTGGAATGTATATGTTCTTCTTAAAACTATTATCGTTAACATTGATATTAAACTTTGGCGTCCTTACAAAAGGAGTTTTACGTCCCAAGTAGCCTTCTATTACAGCTATTGCATTATGCAACGATAAGCCCATTGACATTGCCAAAAAGAACGGAAATAGAAAGATAAATTCAAATACAGTCGCCAGTGATTTTCCTTTAATTTTTAATACTGAGGTCAGGTAAAATGATGCTAAGACAATAAAACTAATTAAAAACACTGAAGCAATAACAAACACATTTTGAAATTGAGGTAAACTGTCTTTTATTGCTAATAAAGGAACACTAAGTATTGCACACAATAATATACAAACAAATACTGCACTATTCATTAAATGCATTACTCCATGCCACTTAATTCCCAATGATTTATCACTTTTAATAACATTTGGAATATGTTTTCTAGCGGTTTCAGCTCCTCCTTTTGTCCATCTGTATTGTTGTGATTTCAATGCACTCATAACCGGTGGTAATTCAGCAGGAGATTCAACATCTTCTAAATAAACAAACTCCCAATTTTTCAGTTGAGCTCTGTAACTTAAGTCTAAATCTTCAGTTAATGTATCAGGTGACCAATTTCCACTATTGACAATACATTCCTTTCGCCATACACCAGCTGTACCATTAAAGTTAATAAAACCATCCGAAGCATTTCTTCCCACTTGTTCAACTGTAAAATGAGCATCCAAAGCAAATGCTTGTAATTTTGTCAACAAACTATAATTCCTATTGATATGCCCCCATCTTGTTTGTACTAATCCTACATTAGCTTGTTTAAAATGTGGAATTGTTTTTTCTAAAAAATCAGGAGTTGGCAGAAAATCAGCATCAAATATTGCTATAAACTCTCCTTTTGCAAACTCCAAAGCTTCTTCTAAAGCTCCCGCTTTAAACCCTTTTCTATTCGTTCTATGAATGTGAGAAATATCATACCCTCTAGCTTGCCATTCAGTTACTTTTCTTGCAATTACAGCTTTTGTCTCATCTGTCGAATCATCCAATACCTGTATTTCCAATTTATTTAAAGGGTACTCAACAGCGCAAACTGTATCAATTAAACGTTCTACAACATAGATTTCGTTAAATACTGGAAGTTGAATGGTGACATGTGGCTTAAATGTTTTTTTAATGCCTTTTTCAACCTTAAACCTTTTTCTTTTTGTAAGATATTTCCATACCAGTGTCAACTGGGTTAAAGAATAAACGAACAAAAATAATGATGCTATAAAATAAATAGCTAAGACAAAAATCATAATGACTTTCATAAACCTGTAAGTGTTTTTGTGTTTTCGTCTAATTGGACGTAACACTTACCTTTTACTTACAGATAAAAGTCATTTTTTTATAAAAAATTATTTCTAAAGTTTTACAACTAAAAAGCTGAAGAAATAAAGCTTTTATTAGAAGCATTATTAAATGCGATATTGTTTAAAAATTAAAGGTTTAACTTTCCTATATTATTTTCAAAGATAATTGGGTTATCGTCTACTTTTTTAGGAGCTGCCGAATTTTCTAATTTTAGAACACCTCTTGGGCAAACTGCTGAACAAACTCCACAACCTACACAAGATGCACGAATTATGTCTTCTCCTTTCTGAGCATAAGCTCTTACATCTATTCCTTGTTCACAATAAGTAGAACAATTACCACATGAAATACACTGTCCTCCATTAGTTGTAATTCTAAATCGAGCAGATTTGATACGTTGCACAATTCCCATATATGCAGCTAAAGGACATCCAAATCTACACCAAGTTCGGCTTCCAAAAATTGGATAAAATCCAGTTCCTATAACACCTGAGAAAATTGAACCAATTAAGAATTTATATGTTTTTTGAATCCCATACATATCAATTCCTAAAAAACTAGTACTTCCTGTAAAAAAACCATACAAAGTAACCAAGGTCATTACAACGGCAAAAACTAAAACGCTATGTACTATATACCTTTCAAACTTCCATGCTTTTAATGATTTATCTGAATGTTGACGGTAAGGATCTCCCAATGTTTCGGCTAAACCACCACAGCCACAGACCCAACTACAATACCAACGTTTTCCATAAAAATAAACCAATGTTGGAATAATGATTAGAGAAAGTAATACGCCCCAAACAAACATAAACAAACCTAAACTATTATGCGCTATTAAACTTCTGATATTCCAATCAAAAAAGAAGTCATAATCTAAAGGCCAAGCATTTTTAAAATCAAAATAAGGTTGATCTAAACGCACTAGTATCTCTGGGATTAAAAAAGCGAAAATAATTTGGAAAAAAAGTACCACCGCAGTTCTAACCAGCTGATAATTATTGTGTCTATATTTAATAAACATTCTTATGGCCATTAAAGTCATGGCTACACAATAAATAAAACCATATAAAAACCAATGTCCAGCTGGGTTACCACTTAACGAAAAGCTAATTGGGTCGACTAAAATGATACTATTCGCAAGGTATTGTGGCCAGAAATACAACAATAAATAAAACCCAACCAAATAAACGAGTACTAACCAAGCTACCCAACCTCTGTTAGTAATATGACTATGGTATATCCCATTGTGTTTTATTCCTGCAACTCCTAACAATTTTATATTGGGTAAGTTATAAGCTATGGAACCGATAATAACCAATCCAAAAGTTAGAAAAAACCACCAACCAGTATTGGATTTAGCCCCACTTTCTATCAAAACTTTATTTAAAGTTAATAAGGTATTGGGTTCATTTTTCACGAAATACTCTTGCCCTACCTTACTATTAAGTTCAGTAACCTTATTGCTTAAATCATTTTTAAAATGCTGAACCTCAGTATAAGTTCTCGACTCCGTAAACATCCAACTCGTATTGTCTGTTAGCAACTTGATTTTATTAGTTTGAGCTCCAAATACACTATTCAACACTTCAGCACTATAAACAATGTTTCCTGATGACTGAACAGCAGAGATCACTTGTTCTACTTCATTTTCAGTAATCCCATCTGAAGCAATCATTTGTTCAGAAATTTTGGCATTGTGCAATGTTATAATTTTGGGCAATGCAGCATTAAAACTAATTAGATCTGTTGTTGCCATCGAATTCTGACTCGAATATTCATCTACAGCTTTCAAAAAAACTTGAGCGATAGTATCTCCACGATCAATTTTCTCTGTAGCATCAAAATGTGCTTTAAGTTTATTAGCATCAAAAGAATAAGTTCCTAAGAAGCTATTCACTGTGAAAAGTATTATTCCAATAAGGAATAAGTATAAACCTGTTTTTTGTATATATTTCATAGTATTATTATCCCTTTACAGTAAATAAATTTCTCCAATTTTTCTTTTTAACAACAAGGTTAGTTCCGTTCTCTCTATTAAACTGATCAACAATTTCTTTTTCATGCAGTTTAAAAAACTCAGGATCAAAATTAGCATCAGCAAGATGCTCTAATACATACTCGACACTTCGCTGTTCATTTAACCATTTATCAAAAGCTTGGTGACGCATACGAATTCCAAAAGTATTAATCCCTATAAATCTTCTTGTTTGATGATCATAATTTAATCGAACAGACTTTTTACCTTCTCCGTGCTCCCAATAAAAATGTTGCTCATTCTCTTTGGGTTTAGGAAATACCCAACCATAAGTTTGATATTCAATATCCATAAACTTGGCAGAGTTAAACCAATGACCAGGGTTATATTGTAATCGTGAATTACAGATGGTTTGCGCCAATGTTTTTCCCATAATTTTACCAGTGTACCAAACTTGCTCAATAGCTCTTCTATCTCCTGATGGGTGTTCTCTAAACTCAGCACAATCACCAATAGCATATACATCAGGAATATTGGTTTCTAAAAACTCATTTACCAATACGCCTCTATTGGTCTCTATTTCAGATTTTTTTATAAACGCAATATTTGGACTTACACCAGCAGTTAACCCTACTATTTGACATGGGATTTCTTCTCCTTTATTCGTAATGATGGCCCTTGCATTTCCATTAGCATCAGATAACACTTCTTTTAACTCTGTATTTAAACGTAAATCAATATGATGTTCTTTCATATGACGTTTAATCATCTCACTTTCTTCTGTTGGTAAAACGTTCCCCCAAAAAGCAGACTCTCTCACCAAAAAAGTTACAGGAAAATTACGGGATAATAACATTTCTGCCATTTCAATTCCTATTAGGCCTCCCCCAACAATTACCGCTCTATTGATCCCATTCTTCGTATTTTCTTCTAAAGATTCTAAATCTTGTTTACTATACAAGCCTTGTACACCATTTAAATCTTGCCCAGGCCAACCAAATTTATTGGGCTTAGACCCTGTCGCAATTACTAATTTTGAATACTTTACTTGCGCCCCATTGTCTAAAATTAAGATCTTTTCCTGTGTATTTACAGCTGTAACTAAAGCTTGTTTTAAGTCGATGTTATTTTTCTCCCAAAACCAATTTTCATAGGGTTGAGTATGTTCAAACTTCATGTGTCCCATGTAGACATACATCAATGCAGTTCTAGAAAAAAAGTATTGACTTTCAGATGAAATTATGACTATTTCATGATCAGAATATTTTCGAATATAACGTGCACAAGTTACACCTGAAATCCCATTACCTATGATGACTATTTTTTCTTTCACTACAATTGGGTTTTAAAAATTGAATTACCTCTTAGTAATCAAAAATAAGAATTCCTTACAAGGAGAAACTCATAATAATGACTTTATTTTGACAAAAAACGTGGAAAACATCTTAAAAATGGTACAGTTTGTGCAGTCGATAAAAAAACATTTTATTATGAGATATTCAGTTTTATTCCTTTTGATCCTTACCCTTATCTTAAAAAGTTGTGCTCCATCAATACGGCAATTAGAGCATTATGAACTTGTTCAATCGCTTGAAGATGGGTACTTAATTGTAACCTTAGAAAACCACTCTGAGGAAATTCTATTGCTGAAAAAATATGGACAACATAAGAAAGCAGAACGAATAGCCAAAAGAGATGCGAAACATAATTCTCACATTAAGCAAGCTATCGCTAAAAACTATGATTTTTCAGAAGTTGTGTTTACATACGCCAATAAGCATTCAGATAGTATCATATATGAAACTATGCATGGCGAAACAGTAACCTTATCGAATAAAAATAAAGTATTTAATCTTTCTTTTTATAATACTATTAATTATAGTAATAGTGACAATGGTAACGATGAAGAATTGTTGGCCTTAAAAATTGCACCAAAATACGATTCATTTTTAGAATCTTCATCTATTACAGTAGAAGCAAATGTTAACCATGGACTACACGGATATAGCCATCTTCTAAAAAGAATGAACCAAAAATTATATCGACTCGAACAAAGTGCTGAGGAAAATTTAGTTTATAGCCAACCCTAATTATTATTATTCAATAATAACTGTTCTTGTTAAACTTGTATTTCCGTTTTCTATAACCACTAAATAAAAGCCTTTATCCATAGCTGTAGTATTTAATGTCATTTTATTACCAGAATAAGTCATAGGTAACTCCATCAATTGTCCTACAGAGTTATATAACTTAACACTAAAAGAAGTCTCATCTTCAATGACCACATTCAAAATATCTTTTGTTGGGTTAGGGTAAATAGACGCCTCCAGCTCTTGCTCATTAATAATTGTTTTAATTTTAAAAATGGTTAGTGTACCATCAAAATCTACCTGCTTTAAACGGTAATAAGAAACCCCATATAAAGGATTATTGTCATAAGCAACATAATCAATATTAGTTACAGAATTCCCCTCAGCTAATACTTTGGCTACTTCTTCCCAATCATATCCGTCTTGTGAACGTTCTACAATAAAATGAGAATTATTCAATTCGGTAGAAGTTACCCATTTTAACTCAACTAAACTTTCTTTTATCAACTCGGCATCAAAAGATTGTAATAATATTGGCAAAGGTCCACCAGTACTACCTCCTGAGATTCCAGAACCATTGGTACCACTACCTGTACCAGCAACAGAATTACAAGGATTACTGTTATTAGAACATCCCCCTGTACCATTGTTGGTAGTTGTTGTAGTATTGGTTGTTGGAACAGCAATAGAATAGATTACGACACCTTGTCCACCTCCACCGCCTCCACCGTGCGTTCCAGAGTTTACATTACCACCATCTCCACCATTAGCTTCAATATTAATAGGGCAAGTTCCTGATATATTCCAAGTATTCACTTCTATCACAATACTACCTCCAGCTCCTGCTCCTCCTGCTCCATCATTACCAATATTCAAAGCATCTTCTCCATTGGCACTTATCGATATTCCACCACAAAATCCAGACGTTCTAACTTCATCAGCTTTGATTAAGATGATTCCACCACCATCTCCTCCAGAAGTATTCCATCCGTTATTTCTTTCTCCAGCACCAGCTCCACCTCCTAAAAATACTCTAGCAGAAGAAATGTGCGCACTTAAAGCTATACCGCCCAATCCACCTGATGATCGACCAGACGTATTTCTACATCCCCAACCAACTCCACCGTCACCACCAGCAGTGAAGTTACCTCCACCGCCACCGCCGCCGTTGTGCGATGATCCTCCACCACCACCGTTCAAGATTTTTCCTCTTGCTGCTTCGAATGATGAACTTGTATTTTTGTAAATTCCTTCTCCTTTATATGCTCTTGATGTCCATGAAGAGATAAACACATTATCTTCACAATTTCCATTCGTTTGGTTTTTATCCGTAGAACCTCCGCGAAACCCATCTCCATCAGCAGAAATATCATGAGCCAATGTAAAAATTCCATCAACATTAAACGCTAATACTCCACCAACATTTCCATTCCAATCAAGAGCTGTCATATTAGCCGTTGTAGTATAATCTGGGCTTCCCAATGTAGGGAAAGAGATAATTTGAACAGATGTATTAGAACTAATGTTAGGAGTAAATTTTAAAGGTCTAGAAAAAGTTATCGTATTCGGAACTCCACCACTTTCAGTATGTGAAACGATATCTACAATATCATATAATCCAGCAGACTCAATAGAAGATAGATTTCCAAAACTTGAATTATTGGAGGTATTCGCTCCAATCACATCATCTTGCATTTGCATTACAATTACAAACTCTCCATCCTCAAAGGTATCATTCGTTTCGTTGATGTTAGCGACATTAATAGTATTACCAGATAAGTTGGTTACTTTTCCGTAGGCGTTTACCGCTTGAGCATATACATTAGCTGTAAGAAAAGCAGCTAAAATGGTAGAATAGATATATCTCATAAAATTAATTATTTAGTTAACTATTGGGCAGTCAAATAATTAATTTTCAAAGGGTTTAATCCAACAAATTTAATCATTTTATTTAATCAACCTTTCTCTCAAGGTCATTTTATTGTTAATTGTATGTTATTCATGTTGAAAATCTATTAATTATAAACTAATCAATTCAAAAAATTATTTTGTTATTTTGTGGTAACAAACTAAATACGCTACATAACACAGAATTATGAAACATCTTATAGCCCCTTCCTTATTAGCCGCTGATTTCGCTAATTTACAAGCAGAATGTGAAATGATTAACAACAGTGATGCTGATTGGTTTCACTTAGATATTATGGATGGAATGTTCGTTCCCAATATCTCATTTGGGATGCCAGTTATCGAAGCTATTAATAAACATACGTTAAAACCTCTTGATGTACATTTAATGATTGAAAACCCTGATCGTTATATTAAAGATTTTAAACGAGTGGGTGCCAATATTCTTACTGTTCATTATGAGGCTTGCACACATCTTCATAGAACACTTCAAGCTATTAAAGCTGAGGGAATGAAAACAGGAGTTGCTTTAAACCCGCATACATCAATCGATTTAATTGAACCAATTTTAGAGGATATTGATTTAGTATGTATTATGAGTGTTAACCCAGGGTTTGGGGGACAATCTTTTATTGAGGGAACTTACAGAAAAGTGGCTAAACTAAAAGAACTTATTACTAAATACAATTTAGAAACTAAAATAGAAATAGATGGAGGTGTGACATCAACCAATGCTAAAGCTCTTCTTGAATGTGGTGCTGATGTATTAGTTGCTGGTAGTTTTGTATTCAAATCAGAAAACCCAACACAAACCATTAAAGAACTAAAAGAAATTACACTTTAAAATTAATTTATATCAATGATAACGATTATCGCTGGAACCAACAGACCTGACAGTAACTCTGAAAGAATTGCAAATTTTTATCACCACTTACTTCCCGATGAAAGTCAAGTTCTCGCTCTAAAAGATTTACCAAGGGATTTTGTATATGCCGATACTTATGGAGATGGATCGGATGCTTTTAATGCTATTGTTGATTCTAATATAATCAAGGCTGACAAATTTATTTTTATTATTCCAGAATATAACGGTGGTTTTCCAGGAGTTTTAAAAGCTTTTATAGATGCTGTTCATCCCAAACATTTTAATGACAAAAAAGCTGCTTTGGTAGGACTTTCATCTGGTCATTCAGGAGCCTTAAGACCAATGGACCAGTTTTCTGATATCTTACACTATTTAAAAGTTGAAGTACTTTCAGCTAAGCCAAAATTATCTGGTATAGAAAATTTAATTACAGACAATCAACTCACTGATGAAAGAGCTATTGGTTTATTAAAAGATCAAATAGACCGATTTGCTAAATTTTAATTCAACATCAGCTGAATTAAGTAATTTCTTTTTTGTAATTACCAATAAGGATGTATAAAGGAAAAGAACCCATTAAAGGCTTGAAAGATACCAGCATTATTGATTTCTGGCAATGGACCTATTCCGATATATTAATCAATAAAAACAGAGAAGATTTAAGTCTATTTCTAATTGCTAAGGCTTTAGAACTGACCGATATGCCAAGAATCGAATGGCAAGGCTGTGAGTTGCGTTATCGAAAGAAAAAAATCGCAGTTAAAACTTCTGGCTACATTCAAAGCTGGAAACAAACCAAACCTAAAAGGGTGCTTTACGATATTGCTCCCAAAAAAGGAATTGACGCTAAGCGAAAAGATTCAATGACCTTTAGAAATCGTGAAGCTGAACTCTATATTTTCGCGCTCGCTATCGAAAAAGACGTTAAAAAAATCGATATTTTAAATCTTGATCAATGGCGTTTCTATATTGTACGAACAGCAGTACTGGATGACGAGTTTGAAACCCAAAAAAAAATAGGTTTACGTGCCCTAAATAAATTAGCAACCCCTATTCACCATAGTAGAATAAAAGAACAAATCGATATTTTAATTGATCTAGAACTGACCGAAAGAATGGTGCTATAAAAAATTATTAATTAAGCAAAACAATCGCTCCCCTCCTCTAACTTAAATCCATTTAAAAACGATTTGATATCAACTCGTTTTTTCCCTGGCAATTGGAGCGATAATATCGAAACACTTCCTTCTTTACACCCAACGGTCAAAAAGGTTTTATTGTCTGTAATAATTTCTCCTGATTCAAGCTTATCTTCAGCAATTCTTGTTTCATATATTTTAGCTACAACAGTCTTTCCTTTCATTGTAAAATTAGACCATGCAACAGGATAAGGTGATAAACCTCTTACTTTATTGTGTATTTTCTGAGCAGATTCATTCCAATCTATCTGACAAGTTTCCTTAAATATTTTTGGAGCTGGTTTTTCGTTTCCTTTTATGAGTTGATTCTGTGGAATTCCATTGGCTGCTCCACTTTCTATTTTATCTAATGTTCCGATTAGCGTTTTTGCCCCCAACAACATCATTTGATCATGCAGCTCTCCAGCTGTCATATTTTCTCCAATTGGCAATTTAGCGATATCAATGACTTCTCCTGTATCAATCTCTTTTTCGATAAAAAATGTAGAGACCCCCGTTTCTTGATCGCCATTTATAATTGCCCAGTTAAGCGGTGCAGCACCTCTATAATTTGGTAAAATAGATCCATGTAAATTTATCGTTCCCTTTGGAGGCATTGCCCAAACGACTTCTGGCAACATTCTAAATGCAACGACTACAAAAATATCAGCTTCTAAAGCTGCTAATTCAGTAAGAAAATCTTCATTTTTAAACTTTTCTGGTTGCAATAACTTCAAATCATTTTCAACCGCATATGTTTTTACAGCAGAAACAGATACTTTCTGTCCCCTCCCCGATTTCTTATCGATATTAGTAACAACACCAACAACTTCATGCCCACTTTTATGAATTGCATCTAAACTTGCAACAGCAAAATCGGGAGTTCCCATAAAAACAACTTTCATACTTCCTCTTATTTTTAGTTATGAACGCGAAAATAGTTTTTTATACCATATTAACCCTCAAAATGCGCTAAATAAATCTATTTCTTTTAACCACATTTTGAAAGCTAATTGGTATTGTTCATAATCCCATAAATTTTATGTTTAGTTTTTTATTTCATTTTTAGCATTTAACCTTACTTTTGTTGCCGATTAAAACAACACTTATGAAAATTAATTTCTTCTCCCTTATTCTATTATTTGGAACAATTTTGTTTGCTTCTTGTGAAGAAGAGCTCCCTACCGAACCTCAAAAAAGGATGACTATTGAAGCGATCTTAGAAGAGTATCAACAATGTAAACAGAATGAATCCTCTTCTTTTTGTAAAACATTTACAGCTAGAGCTATTTGTGAATATAATGGTGTTGACGATTTAAAAGAGGAAGGAGAATTCATCGAATATCACGATATTCACAATAAAATTTTAACAGATGATACATGGAAAAATTTGGGGATGGCTGATTCTCAAGAAGCACTCGACAATGCTCAACTCATGGCTAATAAAGGTTTTCCTGTTGTTGCTATTGACACTAAAGATAAGCACAAGTTTAGTGTATTAGTCCTACAGGGAAAACAAGCTAAATCAGGTAAATGGGGACTGAATGTTCCTAACTGTGCAGCCTTTTTTCCTACAAACTATAAACGTTCTTTTATCAATAAAACCTTAAATTACGCTTGGAAAAAGCCTAATGGAATTCAGCTGTGGGTTAGGAAATAGTCTAATAATATGCTTGTTTTTAAAACGCAACGTTTATCGATTAAAGTACTAGAAGAAAAAGACCAAAAATTCTTTATCGAATTATTATCTGCTCCAGAAATTATCAAGCCTGTTCCACAAAAAGAATGGAGCTTGACAAAAATTCTTGAACATTTTAGGTTAGCTATTAATGCTCCAAAAATTACACCTTCAAATGACAAAGTAGTTTGGGGAATATATGAGTTGGATAAAGATGAACTAATTGGTTTATGTGCCATTCTCAAAAATGATGAACAACAAAGAGAAATTGGCTATCGTTTTAGAAAAAAATACTGGAAAAAAGGTTATGGAACTGAGTTAACACAACATTTAATCGATTACTGTTTTAATACATTAAAATTTGAACTGATTACGGCTGATGTCAACATTACCAATACAGGTTCTGTCAAAATATTAGAGAAATTTCTAAAACCAATAAAAGAGTTCTATAATGAGAATGACAACTGCATTGACCGAAGGTATCTTCTAAAAAAACAAGAGTACTAATTCTGTTAATATTTAACCTCTTATAAAATACTAAGATATCAACTTTCTGGCTTACCTTTGATGAAACTAAGATAAGCATATGAAACTAGGATTAATTGGTAAAACATTAGCACATTCATTCTCGAAACAATATTTCAATGACAAGTTCAAGCAAAAAGCTTTGTCTGGATATTCCTACAAAAACTTTGAAATGGATACTGTCGATACAATTAGAGACTTAGTAAAAGAACATCGACTAGATGGTTTTAATGTTACCATTCCCTACAAAGAAGCTATTCTTCCTTATTTAGACCATGTTGATTCTTCAGCTCAAGAAATTGGTGCTATTAATACGGTAAAAGTTGATTGGTCTGAAGAACGTTTTAAACTTACTGGATATAATACCGACGTTTTTGGTTTTCATCAACTCATCAAACCTTTTTTTAAATCTCGTCACGAACGCATTTTAATTTTAGGTACTGGAGGAGCTTCTAAAGCAGTAGCATATCTTTTAAAAAAACAATATGGAGCAACAGTTATGTATGCTTCTAGAAAAGCTACCAACGGTGCTGTCATAAATTGGGAAGATATCAATGATAATGTGATTCATTTTCATAAAATGATTATCAATACGACTCCATTGGGTACTTTTCCCAATGTGAACGAAGCTCCCAAAATTCCCTTGGATAAAGTTACCAATGAACATCTTTTTATAGATTTAATTTACAACCCAAAAGAGACGCTTTTCTTAAAAAATGGAAAAGCGAAAGGAGCTGTTGTATTAAATGGTCTTACCATGCTACACCAACAAGCTGAAAAGGCTTGGGAAATATGGCATACTAACGTTTCCTGAATATGGATAAAAAAAGACAAGATATTATTGATAAAATTTTTGCAAAAAGAAACAACGAAGGCTTATGGGAACTACTTCCTGAAAACCATAAACACTATCCTGATTATTTACACTATGTGCCCAATTACAGAGCGACATTGTGGACACTTATCTTACTTGCGGAACTTAAGTGTGATCCTAATGATGAACGAATTATTCATCCCTTAAAAACGATCCAAAATCATTTTTATGATCAAGAGCATAAAATTTACACTTTAAAAGAAGACCACTTCCCTATTCCTTGCCTCAATGGAAATATGCTTTTTTTGGACGGTTATTTTAATGCACAACCCAATGAAAAAAGTTTAGAATTATTAGCGTTCTTTTCTAAATACCAACGGTTTGATGATGGGACTTATGAAACGCCTAAAAATCGTTTTTGCTCCAACAAAAGTTGTTATGGAAAACATACGTGTTATTGGGGAGTTGTTAAACTTTTAAAAGGCATCTCTTTTATCCCCAAAACCTATAGAACACCATCAATACAAAGCTTAAGGTCTAAATGCATTGATTTTATTTTAAAACATCAAGTTTGTTATAGCTCCAGAAACCCTGAGCACATCATGATTAAAAAGTTAGATCAATTGACTTTTCCAAATTTCTATAAGGGTGATTTTCTTGAAATTCTCTGGATTCTTAAAAGAGAAAATGTTCGTTCCGAAAAACTTGAACCTGCTATAAAACTACTAAAATCTAAACAACGAAAAGATGGTCAATTTGAGCTGGAACGTACAATGAATAATATGATCACTTCAGTAGGAAAAATCAACTTTCCTAACCCTTTTATTACTGAACGTGCTACAGAAGTTTTAAATTTCTACAATAGTTGAGCACTGTTTAGTTAGAAGAGAGAAGAGAGAGAAGAGAACAAAGAACAGAGAACAGAGAGAACAGAGAACAGAGAGAATAGAGAATAGAGAATAGAGAATAGAGACAGCCCTAAAAAATCAAGAATTAACAGCTTTAAATAACATTCCTACGTGAGGGATATCATCTTCATAATACATTTCTGTTACCACCTTAAAACCGTGTAACTCATAGAACCTAGTTAAATGTTCTTGTGCTGAAATTCTAATATCATTATCTCCATATTTTTCAACTGAAAATTGCATCACTTTATCCATTAGGATGTGTCCTACATTTTTCCCACGCTCCTCTTCTACAACCAATACCCTACCTATTGAAACCTGAGGGTAACTAACACCTTTAGCCAACAGTCTAGCATAAGCAACAACCTCATTGTGCTTAGTTCCATAAATATGAAAAGCATCTAAGTCTTTATCATCCAAATCTAAATAATGACAATCTTGTTCTATGATAAAGACTTCCATTCTTTTTTTAGCTAACGCATACCATTCTTCAGCTGAAAGTTCTGAAAAATGTTTAAAATCCCAGTTAATTCCCGTATTTTTAGTCATTATAAAAAAGTATTAATATCGAAGTTGTTTAAAGTCGACCTCAAATAGTGTTTTCACTCTCTTTAGAATTTATTCTTTAGTTAATTTTTATTCTGTAGCTAAGGCTACGCCACTAAAATGAAACTTCAAATAAATCCAAAATTTGAGAAAAACCTTTATTTAATTTCAACTTTAAACAACTTCAGCACAAAAGTAATCATCTCGATTGATGGAAATCTATAAAACTGCTATTTTAATTTTGTTATGAGTTCTCCTTCATTAAATAAAAACTATAAAATACCCAAAGTCAAACCCATTAATGCTCAAGACTTAATCAAAAGCTTAATAAAAGGCGATATTGTTGCTTTAAGTAAAGCCATCACTTTATTAGAAAGTAGATTGGAAAAGCATAAAAGCATTGCAAATCAAATTATTGATCAAACACTTCCTTATACTGGTAAATCTATACGTATTGGAATTACTGGCGTTCCTGGCGTTGGGAAAAGTACATTTATTGAAGCATTTGGAAACTACCTAACTAATAAAGGTAAAAAAGTAGCTGTTTTGGCGATTGATCCAAGCAGCCAAAAAAGAGGAGGTTCAATCCTAGGGGATAAGACCAGAATGGAAACTTTAGTCAATAACCCTAATGTATATATTAGACCTAGTCCATCAAAAGGTGCTTTAGGTGGTGTTGCTCAACAAACTAGAGCTTCTATTCTGTTATGTGAAGCAGCTGGTTTTGACGTGATTATTGTCGAAACCGTTGGGGTTGGACAATCTGAGATTGCTGTGCATGGAATGGTTGATTTTTTTCTACTACTCATGTTGTCTGGTGCAGGTGACGAGCTTCAAGGAATAAAACGAGGAATCATGGAAATGGCAGATAGCATAGCCATAACCAAAGCTGATGGAGATAATGTCATCAATGCAAAAAAAGCTAAACAACGTTATAAAAACGCCATGCACCTCTTCCCTGCTAATGCAAATGAATGGATTCCTGAAGTGGTACACTGTAGCTCAATCGAACAAAAAGGTATAGAAGATGTATGGGGGATTATTGAAAAATTTGAGCGTCATACTAAACTCAAAGGATATTTCGAAGACAATAGAAACAAACAAGCTAAATATTGGATGTATGAGAAAATTAATGAAGAGCTCAAAAGACGATTTTATGAAAATGAAAATATAGCCAATCAATTACCTGAACTTGAACAACAGATTATTGAAGGTCGAATCAGTCCATATACTGTTGCTGATAAACTATTAAAAAATGATTAATATGAAAAAAATTATTGCCTTATCAATTTTAATAGTTGCTTTTTTAGATCTTTTCAGCTGCACTACTTTTGTACTTAAAGATGAGCACAGCTTATTATTTGGAAGAAACTTAGATTGGGTTTCTGACAACGGATTAATCGTTGTAAACAAACGTAATATTTTAAAGAAATCTATTGTCTTCCCTCCTGAATCATCAACCATTTGGACTGCTAAATATGGAAGTATTACTTTCAATCAATTTGGAAAAGAATTTCCTTTTGGTGGAATGAATGAAAAAGGGTTAGTGATAGA